>NZ_JALKFY010000847.1:0-17951 GCF_023242985.1 Frankia sp. Mgl5
ACCGGACCGCGTGGCTACGGCCCTGACCTCGGGCAGCACCGGTGATGAACGCGACCTTGCCATCGAGCTTTCCCATCCGCGTCTCCTTGCCTGATGGTCCACCTCCCGTCACGGGAGGTGGACAGGGATCTCCTGGAACGCCGCCGAGGTCGAGGTCGAGGCCGAGGCCGGAGAGGTGCGTCATCGGCGTCTCCACGCCTCGATCGCGTCCTCTCGCGCCGGCGCCGAAGCGGCACGGGAAGTCAGCCCTCCTGGGCATTAAACGCTAGTTCAGCATCGCGGCTGCGTGGCGTCAACCAGAACGCGGGCAGGATCGCCGTTCACGGGGCGGGGGCGGGGCGCTCGGAGGTCCCCGGTCCCTCCTCCGCTCCGTAGGGCCGATGGGAGACCGGCCTGCGCTGGTCCAGGCCTACTTGCTCGGTCTCCGGTGAAGCTTGTACGGTCGTTCAGTACTCTCGTCGAGACCGCGCTGATCCGTGCCGTGAACGAACACCTCGGCGGCGGCACCGTGAGCGAACCTGACGCCGAACGGAGCTGTTCGACGTCGTTCTCACCGTCGTCCTCTACTAGACCATGGCCTGGTTCTTCTGTTCGCTGGAGATCGAGGTCGACCCGACAAGTCCGGAGCCGCCACGGCAATGAAAGCGTCACGGTTCGCCTACCATGCGCCGTCCACTCTTGCTGAGGCGCTTGCTCTGCTCGCCGAGCACGGTGACAGCGCGAAGGTCCTGGCCGGGGGCCAGAGCCTGATTCCCATGCTCGCGATGCGACTCGCCGTCTTCGACCACCTCGTTGACCTCGGCCGGATACCCGAGCTGGCCGGCATCGACCATCAGGGCGACACCGTCCGCATCGGTGCCGCCACCACCCATACCGCTGTCGAGTCGTCCGTGGACCTCGCCAGGACCGTCCCGCTGCTGGCCCGCGCCGCCCCGCTCATCGGCCACTTCCAGATCCGCAACCGGGGCACGGTCGGCGGCGCGATCGCCCACGCCGACCCCGCCGCCGAGTTCCCCGCGGTGGCGCTCGCCCTCGACGCGCAGCTGGAGACCGTCTCGCCGCGCGGGGCGCGCACCATCCCCGCCGAGAAGTTCTTCCTCGGTACCTGGAGCACCGCCCTCGCCGACGACGAGATCCTCACCGCCGTGAGCTTCCCCGCCTGGCGCGGCAGGACCGGGCACGCCGTCGAGGAGCTCGCCCGCCGCCACGGTGACTTCGCGATCGCCGGCGCGGTCGTCGCTGCGGCATCGGGCTGCTCGGCCTCGGTTCCGTACCCGAACGCGCCACCGCCGCCGAAGATGCTGTGACCGGCGCCGCGGCTGCCGAGATCGACCCGGTAGAGGTCGGGCGGGCCGCGATGTCGACACTCCAGTCCGTTCCGGCCGACCTGCACGGCTCGGCCGACTACCGCCGACGCGTCGGGGCCGCGATGGTCACCCGAGCCTGGCAGCGCGCGCTCCGGGAGGCTCACGATGGATGAAGTACAGATCAGGCTGCGCGTCAACGGCATGGAACGCCGCGGGCGGGTGGAGCCACGGCTGACGCTCGCCGACTTCCTGCGGGAGCACTGCCATCTGACCGGCACGCACCTCGGCTGCGAGCACGGGGTGTGCGGTGCCTGCACGGTGCTGCTCGACGGTGCGGCGGTGCGCGCGTGCCTCGTGCTCGCGGTGCAGGCCGAGGGCCGCGAGGTCACCACGATCGAAGGCCTCGGCACACCGGAGAACCTCTCGCCGGTACAGGTCGCCTTCCAGGAGAACCACGGCCTGCAGTGCGGGTTCTGCACGCCGGGTTTCGTCGTGTCGGTCACCGCCCTGCTGCGGGACAACCCCGACCCGACCGACGAGGAGATCCGCGCCGGTCTGTCCGGCAACATCTGCCGCTGCACCGGCTACCAGGGGATCTTCAAGGCGGTACGGGCCGCGGCCGGTAACACACCGTGATCGGTGGTCGGTCGCGCCGCCGCACGGACGGGACGCCCGCGGCCCGGTCCCGGGGGGATGCCGTGGCGGTCGGCCGCCCGTTCCTGTCGATGCCGGCCCTCCGCCCGGGGCCGGCCTGTCCACCACTGTCCGCCCCTGGTCGTGGGCCCTACCTGCCTGTCGGTGAATGAGATCATGGATCTGAGCAACGAGTTCCGCGTCGACGCGAGCCCGGCCGTCACCTGGTCGGTCCTCACCGACCTCGAACGCATCGCGCCCTGCCTGCCGGGAGCCCAGCTTCAGGAGGTGGAGGGCGACGAGTACCGCGGCATCGTGAAGGTCAAGGTCGGCCCGGTCACCGCGCAGTACAAGGGCACGGCGACCTTCCTCGAACGTGACGAGGCCGCCCACCGGGCCGTCCTGAAGGCCGACGGCCGGGAGACCCGCGGCCAGGGCAACGCGTCGGCCACCATCACCGTGACGCTCGTCCCCGATGGCACCGGCACCCAGGTCAGCGTGCTCACCGACCTGAAGATCACGGGGAAGGTCGCCCAGTTCGGCCGAGGTGTGATCAGCGACGTCAGCGCCAACCTGCTTGGGCGTTTCGTCGAGTCCCTGGAGTCCACGGTGCTCCGCGGCGACACCACCACCCCCGCCTCGCCCACTGCCGGGGACCCCGTCCCGGCGGCTGCGCCGGCCACGGGCGCGGCGAGCGGGCCGGTCGGACCCGCACCCGCAGTCCCCGGTCCCGGGCTCCCGCCGGCACCCGCCCCGGCCGCCCCCGGGGCACGCACCATCCACCAGCCCGAACCCGAGCCCGTCAACCTGTTCGACGCCGCCGGCTCACCGGTCGTCAAGCGCCTCGCCCCGGTCCTCGTGGCCTTTGTCGCGGGCTGGCTGCTGAGCTCTCTGTTCCGCCAGGGTCGCGGCTGAGTTCCGCCTCTCCACTACCGTTCGAAGGGCGCCATGGGCAACCCCGCTGCCACGACAGCCACCGCCACGCCGACCGCCGCCCGTTACACGGGCACCCGGGTGAACCGGGTCGAGGACCCACGACTGCTCACCGGGCAGGGAACCTACGTCGACGACGTGCAGCGTCCGGGGATGCTGCACGCGTGCTTCGTGCGCAGCCCGTTCGCCCGCGCGCGCATCGTCGGCATCGACATCTCGGCGGCGGTGGAGCTGGAGGGCGTGCACGCGGTGTTCGTCGCCGCGGACCTCAACCCCGACATCCACGAGCAGTGGTACGCGATCGTCGGCCGCGACAGCCCGGACACCCCGCGCCCGGCGCTCGCCCAGGACGAGGTCCGGTTCGTCGGTGATCCCGTCGCGCTCGTCATCGCGGACAACCGCTACATCGCGGAGGACGCCGTCGAGCTGGTGGACGTGGAGTACGACCCGCTGCCGCCGGTCGCGTACTACGTCGACGCCCAGGAGTCGACGGAGCTTGTGCACGGGCAGTATCCGAACAACGTGGCCGGCCGGCTGGACAGCGGCGCGACGGATCAGGTGGACGAGGTGTGCGCCACCGCGGCGCTCGTCGTCGAGGAGACGATCTACCAGCAGGCGTACGCGCCCGTCCCGATGGAGACCCGCGGCATCGTCGTGGAATGGTCCGGCGGCGAGCTCACGATCTGGGCGGCATCGCAGTCGCCGCACGAGCTGCGGGCGTTCGCCGGGCGGCTCCTCGGCCTGCCGGAGCACCGCATCCGCGTGATCATGCGGGATGCCGGCGGTGGCTTCGGCCAGAAGGTCCTGGCTCTGCGCGAGGACATGTGCATGCTGCTCGTCGCGCGGAAGGTGCCGGCGCCGGTCAAGTGGATCGAGGACCGGCGGGAGAACCTCATGGCGGCCAACTCCGCGCGCCACGAGCACGGGGCCATGCGCTTCGCCTTCGACGAGGACGGCGTGATTCTCGCGGCGCAGATCGACCACGTCCAGGATGTGGGCGCCTATCCCACCCCGTGGCCGGTGGGCACCGCGGTCGCGGTCTGCCTGATGTTCCCCGGCCCCTACCGCGTCCCGGCCGCGGCCTGGTCGACGACGTCGGTGTTCTCCAACACGCTGGGTCGCAGCGCCTACCGGGGGCCGTGGCAGTACGAGTCGGTCGCCCGCGAGGTGCTGCTCGACGTGGCCGCGCGGCGGATGGGCATCGATCCCGTCGAGCTGCGCCGGCGCAACTTCCTCGCTCGTTCGGACATGCCGTACGTGAACCCGTGCCACATGCCGTACGACCACATGTCCCCGCGCGAGGTGTTCGAGAAGGCACTGGAGCACTTCGACTACGACGCGTTCCGCCGCGAGCAGGCCGAGGCCCGGGCGAACGGCCGCTACATCGGCATCGGCACCTGCAGCTACGTGGAGCCCACGACCTCCGCGATGGGCTTCTACGCGACGGAGGGCGCCACGGTCCGCATCGAGCCGAGCGGCACGGTCAACGTGTATCTCGCCGGCGGCTCGACGGGCAACAGCCTGGAGACCACCGCCGTGCAGATCGCCGCCGACACGCTCGGCGTCGACATCGGCGACGTCAACACGATCCAGGGGGACACCGCGATCACGCCCTTCGGCGGGGGGACCGGCGGCAGCCGCAGCGGTTCGATGATCGCCGGCGCGGTCGGGGCGACCGCGGGCGAGCTGCGCGAGCGCATCATCGCCATCGCGGCGCACCGCCTGGAGGCGGCGGCCGAGGACATCGAGCTCGCGGACGGGCGGGCCACCGTGCGCGGCACCCCCTCGATCGGCCTGTCGCTCGCCGAGATCGCGAACCTGGCGTACTTCGATCCCGCCGCGCTACCGCCCGGTGTGCAGCCCGGGCTGGAGGCGAGCGGCCGGTACCAGGCGCAGGCGCCGATGCTGTGGGCCAACGCCACCCACATCTGCACCTGCGAGGTGGACACCACGACCGGGGTCGTCACCTTCCTGCGCTACCTGGTCAGCGAGGACTGCGGCCCGCGGATCAACCCGAGCGTCGTCGAGGGCCAGATCGACGGTGGGACCGTGCAGGGCATCGGCGGGGCCCTCTACGAACACCTGGCCTACGACGAGGACGCCAACCCGGTCGCCACCACGTTCATCGACTACCTGCTGCCGACCATCGCCGAGGTGCCGCTCATCGAGCACGTGCACATCGAGACGCCGGGGCCGGGCCCGGGGGGGTACAAGGGCGTCGGTGAGGGCGGCGCGATCGGCGCGCCCCCGGCCGTCATCAACGCGGTCGCGGACGCGCTCGCGCCGTTCGGCGTCTCCGTCACCCGCCTTCCGCTCACGCCGGCGGCGATCGTCGCGCTCCTCGACGAACGGACGGCCGGATAGGAACCGGCGCGGCACGTCACGCGCGGAAGATCACCTCGACCCCTGGAATGCCAAACGACCGTTCGGCTCAGCAGGAACCCACCCATTCCGCCGAGCCGTCGGCGAACAACTGGTGTTTCCAGATCGGCACCCGCGCCTTCACGTCGTCGATCAGCCGCCGGCAGGCCGTGAACGCCTCCGCCCGGTGGGCCGCGCCGACCGCCGTCACCACGGCCAGGTCACCCACCCGCAGCGACCCCGTCCGGTGCACCACGGCGACGGTGCGCACCCCGTCCAGGGCGGCGACCTCGCCGGCCACCCGGGCCAGCTCGGCCTGGCCCGACGGGTGGGCGGAGTAGTCCAGCTCGACCACCGGACGGTCATGGTCGTGATCGCGGACCATGCCGACGAACAGGGCGACACCCCCTACCTCGGACGCCCGCACCGCCGCCAGACACTCGTCGACGGAGAGCGGGGTGTCCCGGATCTCCGCGAGGAGCACTTCTCCCGCCGTCGTCGGGCACCCAGGGGCAGGCGACTCAGAACCAGCCATCGTGCTTACAGCCTCTTCTGCCGTAGTGAACAGGGTCCGGAGCCCGTCGCTCCCGCGCGACGCTCTCGGTGGCCATGAGGATCTCGGTCTTGTCCGGAGTGCAACGTCAGTGTCCGGGTCGATGGGCGCGGGTGACCGTCACGGTGGCGGGTCGGCGAAGTATCCCTGGAGCCCGCGCAGGGCCTCGTCGAGGAACTCCTCGATCGTCCTGTCCTCGTGTTCCAGCCATTGTTCGTAGGCGGACAGGGCGAGCGCGAGGGTGACCTGGCCCACGGTACGCGGCAGCAGGTCGTCCGCGGTCAGATCGTGACGTTCGGCGACGTAGGAGGCTATGACCTCGCGCCACCGCCGGTACTTGAGAACAGAGTGGGCCTGCAGTGTGGGTGTTCTGAGCAGCAGGGTCATCCGTTGCCGGTGCTGGGCCACGGCCTCGTGGTCCACGTGGTTGAAGGCGAGCACCGCGCGGTGCACGGCCTCGTGGACGGGGATGTCACGGGGCATGTCGGCCAGGGACTTCTGCAGTTCGACAAGGCTCTCGTCGAACTGCCCCCAGGGTATGTCGTTCTTGGACGGGTAGTACCTGAGCAGGGTCCTGCGCCCGACTCCCGCGGCGTCGGCGATCGCGTCCAGGGTGGTGGCGTCGAACCCCCGCTCGGTGAACACCGCGAAGGCCGCCCGCTCGATCGCGGCGTGATCGGTGACGGGTGGGCGGCCCTTAGGCCGTTTCGATGGGGTGGCCACGCGTACAAAATATGGGCGCTGTGACATCCGCGGGCCACGTCGGGTCGCCCGCTGCGCCCGGGACGAGGGCGCGCCGTGATACCCGTCGGCCGTCCGGAAGCCGGGCCCCGCGTTCACAGCCGTGGCGCCGCGGGCAGGGGCGGGCGCAGGCGCCCGTCGGCGGCAGCCTCGCCGCTGTGGATCAGCTCGCACACGTTGTCGACCATCCGGCGCAGGATGCGCTCTCCTTCCTGGGCGGTGGCGGCGGTCGGGTCGCCGAGCACCCCGGACGGGGCGACGGCGGCCACTCCGCCGGTGACCAGGGCGGGCAGCAGCTCGTCGAGGGAGGTGGTGTTACCGGCTGCGGCCCGGGTCATGTCCACCTGGTGGGGTGCCAGGTGGAGCATGAGCGAGGTCTCGGTGAACCCGGCGTGCGCGTCGGCGTCGGCGTCGGCGTCGCACGGTACCCATGCCACGTCGTACCGTTCGTCACGCAGCTGGGTGACGGCTTCGATGAGGCCACGCAGGTTGCCGCCGTGGGCGTTGACGAACACCACCGGCCCGGACCAGGTGGACATCGAGCGGATCAGCTCGACCAGTACCAGGTGCAGGACCGGGCCGCCGATGGAGATCGTGCCCGCGAACGACTGGTGCTCACCGCTGGCGGTGTAGGTGAGGGGTGGTGCGACCAGGACCGGTTCGGCGGGGCGCCGCCGGAGGAGGTGCTGTGCCACGCCTTCGGCCACCGCGACCGCGATCGTGGTGTCGGTGACCAGGGGCAGGTGGGGGCCGTGCTGCTCACAGGACCCCACCGGCACCAGGACGAGCGGCCTGCCGGCGATGTCGGGCCAGGACCGCCCCGACAGGCCCGTCCGCCCCGCGCCCGTCCCGCCCTCGTCCGCCTGGCCCGCGCCCGTGGTCATCGCGCGGTCGCGGCGCCGAGCGCGCGGGGGAAGTCGTCGGGTATCAGGACGTCGTCCGGGGTCAGCTCGTGGATGGACGCGTGCCCGAGCGACAGCAGGGCGGAGTCGATGCCGTTACGCAGGACGTCCAGGACGTTCTCGACCCCGGCCTGCCCGCCGGCGGCCAGGCCCCACAGGTAGGCGCGGCCGATCATGACCGCCCGCGCGCCGAGCGCGAGTGCCTTCACGACGTCCCCGCCCCGGCGGATGCCGCCGTCCATGAGCACCTCGACATCGGTACCGACCGCGCCCACGACCGCGGCCAGGGCCCGGATCGGGGCCGGAGTGCTGTCGAGGTTGTTGCCGCCGTGGTTGGAGACCGAGATCGCGCTGACCCCGGCGTCGCGGGCGCGGCGGGCGTCGTCCACCCGGGAGACGCCCTTGAGCATGAACGGCCCGTCCCACTGCTGGCGCAGCCAGGCGATGTCCTCCCAGCTCGGCGGGGGTGTCTGCATCCATTCGCCGTACGCGCCGAAGAACACCGGAGCCGGCTGGCCGGGTTCGGCCAGGTTCGGCACGCTCAGGTCGGGCAGCTTGCCGGTGCGCAGGTACTGGAGCAGCCACGCGGGCCGGGACACGCCCTGGGGCGCCAGCTTGACCATGGTCCTCAGGTCGAGCCGCTCGGGGATCCACGGGCTGCCCCAGTCGCGGCTGTGCGAGAACGACCAGTCCAGGGTGACGATCAGGCCGACCGCCCCGGCCTGCCGGGCGTGCTCCATCCGCCGGATCATCCAGTCCCGGGTGCCCATCCAGTACATCTGGAAGAACGTCTGCGGGTTGGCGGCGATGACGTCCTCGATCGGCTTGCTGGCGAACGAGGACAGGCCCATGGCGGTGCCCCGTGCCGCGGCGGCCCGTGCGACCGCCACCTCGCCGTCGGGGTGCACCGCCTGGACCCCGGTCGGGGAGATGACCACCGGTAGGGAGATCGGCTGGCCCAGGACCGTGGTCTGCTGATCACGCTTGGGGGACAGCCCCGCCACATGCGGCGCGAAGCCGAGCTCGTCGAACGCCGCGGTGTTGTCCCGGTACGACACGCCCGCCTCCGAGCCGGCCAGCAGCGCGCTGTACACCGACTTCGGCAGCCTGCGCCGCGCACGCCGCTGTGCCTCGGCGACCGACTCGAACCATGTGCTGCTCATGCTCCACCTTTCGCGGCGCTCCCACGGGAGCAGCCGAGTGCGATCTCATCTCAGCCGGCGGGGGCGAACCCGGCCAGCGGGCTCTCGGCACACGCCGAGACCGGCGGTGCCGCCGGCGCGCGCCGGAGCGGATCAGCCAGCGCGTCCTGCCCGCGGCCTCCTCCCGGCGAGGAGCCGCTGTTCCCGGCATGCGAGAACATTAATGGCACTCGGGGCTAAAATGAAGCCCTGTCCTGAAATCGGGTGACCTGATCCCGCGGTTGCCGTCAGGGCCAGGTTGGCGGGGCGACCCGCGCGGTTCGCCGGCCGTACGTCCCTTGACGCGCGGATCCGGGTGGCACTAAACAGCTGTTTAGTGCGGTCGGCGGTGCGTCACCAGCACTTCGAACAGGGATGCGGAGGGGATCATGCCCGACGTCTCGATGATCATAGGCGGGGAGCGTCGAGCTGCCCGGTCGACCTTCGGTGTCGTGAACCCGGCGACGGGCGAGGTCCACGCGCAGGCTCCGGACTGCACCGCGGAGCAGCTGGACGAGGCGTTCGACGCCGCGACGAAGGCCTTCGTCGGCTGGCGCGGCGACGAGGACGCGCGCCGGGCCGCCCTCGCCGAGGCCGCGAATCGGCTCACGGCCTCGGCGGACCAGATCGGCCCGGTCCTGACCGCCGAGCAGGGCAAGCCCCTGAAGTCGGCGAAGAGGGAGGCGTTCGGAGCCAGCTACTGGCTCAAGTACTTCTCCCAGCTGGAGATACCTCGAGAGGTCATCCAGGACGACGCCCGTGCCCGCGTCGAGGTCGTGCGTCGCCCGGTGGGGGTCGTCGCGGCCATCACCCCGTGGAACTTCCCGATCATGCTGGCGACCTGGAAGATCGCGCCTGCGCTGCTCGCCGGGAACACGATGGTGCTCAAGCCGTCACCGTTCACGCCTCGCAGCACCCTGCTGATGGCCGAGATCCTCAGCGAGGTGTTCCCGCCGGGCGTGCTCAACGTCGTGTCGGGGGGAGACGAGCTGGGTAGGTGGATGACCTCGCACCCCACCCCGCGCAAGATCAGTTTCACCGGGTCGATCGCGACCGGCAAGCACATCGCCGCCTCGGCGGCCCCAGACCTCAAGCGCCTCACCCTGGAGCTCGGCGGCAACGATCCCGCGATCCTGCTCGATGATGTCGACCCCGCCGCCATCGTGGAGAAGCTGTTCCGGGGTGCCTTCGACAACAGCGGGCAGGTCTGCTCCGCCATCAAACGCCTCTACGTCCCCGAGGCGCTGCACGATCAGGTCGCCGACGCCCTCGCCGCCCGTGTCGCGGCGGCCAGGGTCGGTGACGGCATGGATCCGGACACTGAGCTCGGGCCGGTCCAGAACCGGCCGCAGTACGAGCGGGTCGGCGAGCTCGTGGCCGACGCGCTCGCGGGCGGCGCGACCGCGCTCACCGGCGGGGCCCCGGTCGGCGGCCCCGGCTACTTCTTCCAGCCCACCGTGATCACCGGGGCGGTGGAAGGCACCCGGATCGTCGACGAGGAACAGTTCGGCCCGGTGCTGCCGATCCTCCCGTACCGCGACGTCGACGAGGTCGTGGCCCGGGCCAACGCGACGACCTTCGGGCTCTCGGGGTCGGTGTGGTCCGCGGACCCCGACCGGGCCGGCGCCGTGGCCGAGCGGCTGGAGTGCGGAACCGCCTGGGTCAACGCCCATGTCGCCCTCGGACCCCACCAGCCTTTCGGCGGGACGAGGTGGAGCGGACTCGGAGTGGAGAACGGCCCCTGGGGACTGGCCGGCTACACCGACATCCAGGTCCAGCACCGCGCCAGAGGCTGAGGTCGCCGTCAGGCTGGCCGGCATGTTCGACTGCCGTCATGGCTCGCTGCCGGCCTCCGCCGAGGTTTCAAAGCGCTGCAACAACCGTTCCACGAGAGCCAGTGCCTCGGTGTGGCCGTCGGTGATCCCGAGCATGTCCTCCGCCACGAAGCCACGGCTGACGACTCCGATCATGAAGAGGGCGACGGTGGGGGAGACCTGAGTCGGGTCGATTCCGCACTCCTCCAACCGGCTCGCGAGGAGCTCCGTCTGCAGGCGCCGGAACTGCTTCGCGTACTCCGCGATCTCCTGGCGGATGCTCTTGCGGTGGTTCGCGAGTGCCATGAACTCGGTCAGCAGCGACGTGCCGGTGGGCTCGATGCTGGACTCCCACAGGCCCCGCAACGGCTGAGGTGATGTGAGGACGCGTCTCTGGCGTTCGAGGTTCTTCTCGGCGCCGCGCCGGAAGAGGGCGAGGAAAAGATCATCCAATGTCGGGAAGTAGTAGTGGATCAGTGCGGGTGTGACGCCGGCCGCGTTGGCCACACTGCGTGAGCTCACTGCGGCGTAGCCCTCGTTCCGCATCAGTCGTTCGGTGACGTCGAGCAGGAGCGCGCGCGTCTTCGAGCTCTCGGTGCCAGTGCGGCGTGGGGTGGTCATACCCTCATTCTGATTGACGCCGGCACGCAGCCTTGCTGAACTTGTGTTTAGCGTGGCGTGGCTCGAGTCCCGCCGGTGCCGCACGGCTGGGGTCAGCGTCTCCGTGGCCGCCTCGGTGAGCCTTCGGCGCGCGCGACGTCCCCTGACAAGCGCACGCAAAGTCCCCTGGCGGTGGGTGACGGACGCGGGCGGCGGCGCGACCTGCCGCGCGACGGCCGTCGCCGCGGCGAAGTCGCAGGCTCGGGTGTTCGCCCACGCCTGGCCGGGCGCCGGACGCCGGACGGCCGACGTCCGGCCGGTCGGGACTCGGGCTCGGTCGTCGATCCGTCTCTTGCCCGAGTGGCGATTGACGACGGCCGCCCTTTGTATTAAATAATCGTTCAGTGGTTGCGGTGGTGTGCGGCCGATGTCTTTGCAGTCAGCTACCCGGAGGCCCGTCGTTTCGCCGGTTGTCCGCCGGGATGTGCCGCGCCGCGCTGAGTCGCACTTCTGCTCGCCGAGGACACCCAGGTCGCAGAGGTCCACACATTCGTGATCATCGCCGCCGCGGTCCGCCCGATGGGCGACGCCGCGTGAGACGCGATTCGCGTCTTATCGAACGACAGTTCAGTGCTGGCAGTGCACTGGCGTCAACCAGAAAGCGGTCGGCAGTTCCCCATCGTTGTCGAATGGTCATCGGCACCGTCCATATGATGAAGCCCATGAGCACGGGAGACAGGGCGGCCGGAGCGGAGTCGCGAACCAGCACCGAGCCGGAGGTGCTGGTCGTCGCCGATGCCGCGGCGTGGCGGGCATGGCTGGACGTGAACGAAAGCGTCTCCGACGGGGTGTGGCTGCTGCTGGCCAAGAAGGGCACCACGTCTCCGACGTCGCTGAGCTACGCCCTCGCCCTCCAGGAGGCGTTGTGCAGCGGCTGGATCGACGGGCAGAAGAAGAGCATGGATGCGGCGACCTTCCGGCAGCGGTTCACACCACGCCGCAGGGCCTCGCTGTGGTCCGAGCGGAACATCGGCCTCGTGACGCGTCTGACGGAGGAGGGCCGGATGCGTCCCCGCGGGCACGCCGAGATCGAGGGCGCGAAGGCGGACGGACGCTGGGACCGGGCCTATCCGGGAGCTGCGAGGGCGCAGGTCCCGGATGACCTGGCGGCCGCACTGACCGTGTCAACGGCTGCGGCGTCGGCGTTCGCGAGTTTGAACGGCCGTAACCGCTATGCGGTCCTACACAGGATCATGACCGCGCCGAGTCCGTCGAGCCGGGCGAATCGTCTGGCGACGCTCGTCGGGATGCTCGAACGCGGCGAGACGCCTTACCCGCAGTGACCGGGCCGGATGCCACGACCTGCGTGTACCCGGCGGCGAGACGGTCGAACGCGCGCGTGAGCTCGGGTGGCCCGACGATCTCTATGCCGGCGTCGAACCGGCCGAGCGACGCGGCCAGGGCCGGCCACGACCAGGAGCTCTGAACGAGTCCGCAGCATTCTGCTCCGAGGTCTTCGACGGGCTATTGCTGGGACTCCCACCGGCATGTAATACGGCAAAGGAAGGCTGCCGGGATGGCCGAAACAAGCACAGAATTGGCCGGACATGCAAAGACGGCCAAGGGTGTGCCGGCGATGATGAGCCGGCAGGGCACCGTCGGCGAACTCGGGAAGCAGGCGGCATCGGCCGGCGAAGCCGGCAAACGGCGCCGCGCGGGCCCGGAGTCGTTGTCGTATGCAGAGTTCCGAGCGCGTCATCGCGGCGGTCCGGCGGACTCCGTGACGGGCGACGACGAAGGTGGGTGCGCATGGCTGACTTCACGGGCCACAATTCGTGGGTCTCGGCCGCGGTCTCAGCGGTGGAGCACGACCTTTGCCCAGGAGGCGCGGCGCGCTTCGTCGCCGTCGCGCCGTCGCGGGCAGCGGCCGGTTCCAGATGAAGCGGGTCGCCGTGGTGACGGGCGGTGCGTCGGGGATGGGGCTTTCCATCTGCCGGCATCTCGCCGACCGGGGTCACAGAGTCGCCGTGGTCGATCGCAACGGTTCGGCCGCGCGGCAGGCCGCGAAGGAGCTGGCCGCGGACGGGGCGGAGGCGTTGGCGTGCGAAGTCGACGTCACCAGCCGTCCGGCCGTGGAGAACGCGCTGAGCCAGGTCCGCGAGGAGTTCGGCCCGGTGGAGATACTGGTCACGAGTGCGGGGCTCGCGGCGTTCGAGCCTTTTGTCGAAATCACACTCGAGTCCTGGAACAGGGTGATCGAGGTGAATCTTACCGGGACTTTCCACTGCGTTCAGGCTGTGATCCCTGATATGGTCGCGGCGCGGTGGGGTCGTATCGTGACCCTCTCGTCGTCAAGCGCTCAGCGGGGTTCGCCCCGCATGGTCCACTACGCCGCGTCCAAGGGTGCCGTCATCGCCATGACGAAGGCCCTCGCGCGGGAGTACGCGTCGTTCGGGATCACGGTGAACAGCATCCCGCCGTCGAGTATCGACACACCGATGTCCCGCAGCGCCCAGGCGGCCGGCGACCTGCCGGACAACGAGGTCCTGGTGAACGCGATTCCGGTGGGCCGGCTGGGGACGGGTGATGACATAGCCGCCGCCTGCGCCTTTCTCTGCTCCGATGACGCCGGTTTCATCACCGGCCAGGTCCTCGGGGTGAACGGCGGGAGTGTCATGTGACGGCGGGCCCGGTGCCGCGCCGACCCCCGTACCGCTACCTGGCAGCCGTGCCCGGCCGACCTGACCGGAGCCGGACCCGCGTCCGGCCGCTGACCCATCCGAAACGGACCCATCCGAAACGGAGGAATGACTGTGGCACGATGGCCGAAGCCGGCTGAGGGAAGCTGGACGGAACACTACCCGGAGCTGGGAACCGGGCTGGTGTCGTACGAGGACTCCATCTCGCCCGATTTCTACGCGCTGGAACGGGATGCGATCTTCAGGCGTGCCTGGCTGAACGTGGGCCGGGTCGAGCAGTTACCGCGCAGCGGGAGCTACTTCACCAAGGAGATCGAGGCCGCCAGGGCCTCGATCGTCGTCGTGCGCGACAACGACGGTCAGGTCCGTGCCTTCCACAACATCTGTCGCCATCGCGGCAACAAGCTGGTGTGGAACGACTTCCCGCGGGAGGAGACCGCCGGTAGCTGTCGCCAGTTCACCTGCAAGTACCACGGCTGGCGGTACGGCCTGGACGGCGCCGCCACCTTCGTGCAGCAGGAGGGCGAGTTCTTCAACCTGGACAAGAAGGACTTCGGCCTCGTCCCGGTGCACTGCGACGTCTGGTCCGGATTCATTTTCGTCAATCTGGCGAAGGAGCCCGAACAGTCGCTGCCCGAGTTCCTCGGCCCGATGGTCACCGCGCTCGGCGGATATCCGTTCGACACGATGACCGAGCGCTTTTACTACCGTGCTGAGGTCGGCGCGAACTGGAAGCTGTTCATGGACGCCTTCCAGGAGTTCTACCATGCGCCCATTCTGCACGCCCGGCAGACGCCGTCGAAGTTCTCGACGGCGGCGCAGCAGGCGGGGTTCGAGGCGCCGCACTATCGCATCGACGGCCCGCACCGGCTGGTCAGCACGGCCGGTATCAAGGCGTGGGAACTGGACCCGGAGATGCGTAAGCCGATGGAGGACATCACCCGCAGCGGCCTGTTCGGGCCCTGGGACGAACCCGATCTCGGCGTCGAGAAGATGCCGGCGGGTCTCAACCCGGCCGGCTGCGAGCCGTGGGGTCTGGACTCTTTCAATCTCTGGCCGAACTTCGTGATCCTGATCTGGGCGGGTGGCTGGTACCTCACCTACCATTACTGGCCGACGTCGCACAACACGCACACCTTCGAGGGGAACCTGTATTTCGTTCCCTCCCGGAACGCGCGGGACCGGGTTGCCCGCGAGATGGCCGCGGTGACCTTCAAGGAGTACGCGTTGCAGGACGCCAACACGCTGGAGGCGACGCAGTCGATGCTCGAGTCCCGGGCTGTCGCCGAGTTCCCACTGAACGACCAGGAGGTTCTCTGCCGGCACCTGCACAAGGTCGCGGCCGACTGGGTCGGGGAATACCAGCACAACGGCGCGGGGGAGTGAGCCCGATGCCGACCCTGCTGCCGGGCGAGTTCGCCGATCTCGAGCCCTATGCCACGGTCTGGTGCCTGGCGACGGAGGCCGAGCGCTACGGGAGGCGGCTCGCCGGCTCGATGTCGGAGATGCAGGAGTTCTACGACGCGATCACCCCACGCGCTGAGGCCGCGATCGCGTACTGCGACCGTTTTCCGTTGGACGAGATGCCGGAGACGGCACTGAACCTGCTGCACCTGCTGTACTCGATGATCAGCGTGTCCTTCGCGGTCGAGGCGTGGAAGCAGCCGCGGATTCCCGATTCCGGCGCCGCCGCGGTCGACTGCGTCATCGAGCCGGTCCCGTGACCGGCGTCCCCGGTGCTACCGGCGCGACCGTTCTGCGCGCGGCGCGCTGGGTCGACGTCGACGCGGGGACGGTGCGGTCGCCCGCGGTCGTGGTGGTGGAGGGGAACCGCATCACCGCGGTGAACCCGGCCGCGCCGCCCACCGACGCGACCGAGATCGATCTGGGCGATCTCACCCTGCTGCCGGGCCTGATGGACATGGAGATCAATCTCCTCCTCGGTGGCCCCGAGAACCCGACGGGCCTGCCGAACCCGCTGCACGGCGTCCAGGACGACCCGGTGTACCGGACCCTGCGGGCGACGGTAAACGCCCGCACCACGCTGCTGGCCGGTTTCACGACGGTGCGTAACCTCGGGCTGATGGTCAAGACCGGTGGGTACCTGCTGGACGTGGACCTGGCCCGGGCGATCGAGGCGGGCTGGGTACCGGGGCCCCGGATCGTGGCCGCCGGTCACGCGATCACGCCCACCGGCGGGCACCTCGACCCGACGATGTTCCAGCGGCTCGCGCCGCACATCATGCCGCTGGGCGTCGAGGAGGGAATCGCCAACGGCGTCCCGCAGGTGCGCGCGGCGGTCCGCTACCAGATCAAGTACGGCGCCGGGGTCATCAAGATCTCGGCGTCGGGCGGGGTGATGTCGCACAGCACCGCCGCCGGCGCGCAGCAGTACTCCGACGAGGAGATCGCGGCCATCGTCGACGAGGCCCACCGGGCGGGGCTCAAGGTGGCTGCCCACGCCCACGGCGACGCGGGCATCCGGGCCTGTGTCCGGGCCGGGGTGGACTGCATCGAGCACGGCTCACTCGCCAGCGACGACACCATCCGGATGATGGTCGACCACGGGACCTTCCTCGTCCCCACCAGCTATCTGTCGGAAGGCCTCGACATCTCGAAGGCGCCGCCCGCGCTCCAGGCGAAGGCCGCGGAGGTCTTCCCCCGGGCTCGGCGGACGCTGGGTAGGGCCATCGAGGCCGGGGTGCGGATCGCGTGCGGCACCGACGCGCCCGCCATCCCGCACGGGCACAACGCGAAGGAGCTGTGGGCTCTGGTCGACCGCGGCATGACCGCGATGCAGGCGCTGCGGGCCGCCACGGTCACCAGCGCCGAGCTGATCGGTGTCGATGACCGTGGCCGCCTGGCGGCTGGTCTGCTGGCCGACATCATCGCGGTTCCCGGAGATCCATCCGATGACATCACGGCCACGCAGGACGTGCGGTTCGTGATGAAGGACGGTCTCGTCTACAAGAACGAGTAGTACGGGCGTGGCGCTGGACCAGACCAGACCAGACCAGACGACTGGACCGCGGCCGGCTGGTTCCAGCGCCACCTGGCTCACATCCGGGGGCAGAGCGTCGCGAGGAACGCCTGTGTCCGCCGCTGGGACTCGGCGCGCTCGGCGCGGTCGGCTCCGAGCGCGACCACGCGGGCCGCGAGGTCGGTGACTCCCGCGTCGCGGAAGCCGCGCAGGCGTTCCACGATGGCGGTTTCGTCGCCGACGGCCATGACGTCGCCGACGTCCCTGGCATCCCCGTGGTCGAGGAGCCGCTTGTAGTTGGGTGAGTAGTCGGCGTGCCCGAGGACGTCGTTCGCCGCGGAGCGCGCGGCGTCGACCTCGCCGGCGGGGCACAGGGCGACCGGAACCCCGGCGACGACGCGCGGTGCCGGTCGCCCGGCGTCGGTCGCGGCCTTCGTGATGCGCGGGACGACATAGTCGCCGATGGCCCGCTCGTCCGCCATCCAGAGAATGGTTCCGGAGGTCTGCTCGCCGGAGATGCGGAGCATGACCGGCGCCAGCGCCGCGATCAGGATCGGCGTCGGGACGAGGTCGGTGACGTCGAGCGGGCTGTGTACCCGGTAGGTGTCGTTGTCGACCTCGATCCGCCCCGGCCCGGCGAACGCCGCGTTCAGCACCTGGAGGTAGTTCCGCACCAGGTGGGCGGGGCGTTCGTAGGAGAGGCCGAGCTGGTCCTCGATGATCCAGTGGTGTGACGGCCCGATCCCCAGCGTGAGACGCCCCTCGCAGACCGCCTGGGTGGACAGCACCTGCTGGGCCATGACGACCGGATGGCGGGTCTGGACCGGCACGACCGCGGTGCCCAGCTCGATGCGACGCGTCGCCTGGCCCATCAACGTGACCACGGTCAGCGCGTCGAAGTAACCGGGAATCTGCGGCACCCACATCGAGGCGAAGCCCGCCTCCTCCGCGCTCTGGGCGTCGGCGATGAAACCGCGTACCCGCTCCCGGTACTGCCGGTCCCTGTCGGAGCCGATCATCAGGCCGATTCGCATTGGTGCCTCCTGGGATCGGGGACGGGGATCACCCCGGACAAGGTCGCTATGTGACCTCTCCTTCGCCAGCGGTCCTGGGCGAACAGCGGTCCTGGGCGAACGGCCGTCATTGGTGAATCAGCGGTCGCTGGTGAACAGGAACGCCTGGGCGAGCGGGCCGCCGCCGCCCGTGACGAGGCCGACCTCGGCGTCGGTGACCTGCCGGGTGCCGGC
>NZ_JALKFY010000848.1:0-1519 GCF_023242985.1 Frankia sp. Mgl5
CGACGCGAACGTGGTCACTGTCGAGGGCCTCCAGGGAACTCAGGCGACGGGGCCGGCGCCCGCCCGTCCAGGGTCTCGACGGCACGCCGCGCGGCCGCGGAGCGGCCCCCGGGGGCGGGGCGGAAGCTCGCCCCGCACGATAGGGCCGCCGCGATGTGAGTTCGATGTGAGCCCGCGTTGCCGGGCGAGGCCGTCCGTACCCAGTGGAATACGACGTCGTCATTGACAGCTGGAGTAGCGAAAGGGCCAGTCACAGCGAAGGGACGGGGCCGTGGCGGTTGACGTCGGCGGGGTCGGAGTATGGCGGGCTTCGTTCTACTGGCCTGACGACGCCGGGCAGCACGCGGAGATCGCCGCGGAGCTGGAGGATCTCGGGTACGGCGCGATCTGGATCGGCGCCGCCGCCGGTGACCTCGCGCTGCCGGAGACACTGCTGGACGCGACGTCACGGATCTCGGTGGCCACGGGGATCGTCAACGTCTGGACCGAGCCGCTGGACCAGGTGGTCGCCAGCTACGCCCGCGTATCCGGGGCCCACCCCGACCGACTGCTTCTCGGCATCGGTGCCGGGCACGCCGCGAACGTCGAGCCGACCGGGCAACGCTACGAGCGGCCGTACCGGAAGGTGGTCGACTACCTGGACGGCCTCGACGCGGCGAAGACGCCGGTCCCCCGGGAGAACCGCGCGCTCGCGGCGCTCGGCCCGCGGGTTCTCGCGCTCGCCGCCGAGCGCACGGCGGGCGCGCATCCCTACCTCGTCCCACCGGAACACACGCGGCGGGCCCGAGAAATCCTCGGGAGCGGTCCGCTGCTCGCCGTCGAGCAGAAGGTCGTCCTGGAGACCGATCCGGAGCGGGCGCGCACGATCGCCCGCGCCACGGTGAACCGCTACATGACCCTGCCGAACTACACCAACAATCTCCTCCGGCTCGGCTTCGCTCCCGACGACTTCGGAGGCGGCGGCAGCGACCGCCTCGTCGACGCGCTCGTCGCCTGGGGTGACCTCGACGCGGTCCTCAGCCGCGTGCGGGAGCACCAGGACGCGGGCGCGGACCACGTGTGCGTCCACGTCCTCACCGAGGACCCGACGACTGTTCCCCGGCCGCAATGGCGCGCCCTCGCCACCGCGCTCGACCTGGTTTCCTAGCGGCGCTGGCGCTGCTCAGCGTGGCGCGGACGGAATGGGCGGGAGGCGCAGCGCCATCAGGCCTTTTCTGTCATCACGCCGCCAGCGGCGAGCAGGGCCGGCGCGAGTCGCCTTTCCGGTGTTCCGCGGAGTGAGCGACTGCCTTGTCGGTGGTCACTGCCTGGCGAATAATCGATCAGTAACCTGAGCGATCCGCCGGTCAGGTTCCGGGCAGTTCGGGGGGTGGAGAAGGCGGCCGTGCGCGATCATGCGGGCGGGCGGCTCCTCCCGGGGACGGCGGCCGTGGGAGAGGCACCCGGCGGCGGGGGGGGGGGCGCGGCCCCCCCCCCCCCCCCCCCGCCCCCCCCCCCCCCCCCCCGCGCGCGGCCGCGG
>NZ_JALKFY010000848.1:1529-17852 GCF_023242985.1 Frankia sp. Mgl5
GGGGGGGGGGGGGGGGGGGGGGGGGGGGGGCCGCGGGGGGGGGGGGGGGGGGGGCGCGCCCCGGGGGGGGGGGGGGCGCCGGGCCCCCCCCGCGCCCGCGGCGGACCACCGGCGCGAGCCCGCGGCGTCCATGACCAGAAACGGGGACGACCTCCGCCGGAGATACGGGGTGCCGGCACTCGCCGTGGTGGGCGCGGTCATCGGGGCGGTGGTGCTCTGGCTTTCCGACGGCGGTCGGGACGAGGACACGACAAGCACCCTCTTCTCCGGCCTCGTCGGCGGGCTCTACCTGCTGACCGGTTCCGTCACGCACCTGCGCCGACCGGGTCGGCTGGGGTTGCGGATGGTGATGGTCGGCGTCTCCTGGTTCGCCGAGGACCTGCAGGTCTCGAGCTACCCGGTGCCGCACACCGTCGGAATGTTCTTCCGGTGCGTCGCCTCGGGATGTCTCGTGCACCTCCTGCTGGCCTTCCCCGAGGGGCGGCTGCGGACGCGCACCGAGCGGGCGGTGACCGGCGGGGTGTATGTGTTCGTGCTCGTCCTCGTGCCGCTGGGCGTCCCCTTCTACCGGTCGTTGACACCGAACCTGCTGCTCGTCGCCAACCTGGCCCGGACACAGGACCTGCTGGTCGCCAGCACGCAGGTGGTGTTCGCCGTCATCGTCGGCGCGCTGCTCGTCCGGCGTTGGTTCGTCGCCACCCCGCCGGCCCGCCGGGTGCTCGCGCCGGTGTACGGCGTCGGGCTCGTCGGGAGCGTCGCGTCGCTGCTTCACCCGGCGTTGACCGGTTCGACCGCGCTGCTGATCAACGAGGTCGCCCACCTCGCCACCCTCGGGCTCCCGGTGGCGTTCCTGGCCGGTGCGCTGCGCGTGCGGCTCGGCCGCACGGCCGTCGGGGACCTCCTCCTGCAGCTGCCGCAGATGCCGCCGACCGAGCTGCGCCACCTGCTGGCCCGCGCGCTCGGCGACCCCACGCTGCGCATCGCGTACCCCCGCCCGGACCATGCCGGTTCGGACGCCGGTTCCACCGACGGATACCTGGACGCCGACGGGCAGCCCGTGACGCCCCGCCCGGATGACGCGGTGACCCCGGTCCGGCGCGGCCTGCGCGTGGTCGCCGTGCTCCTGCACGACCCGGCGCTGCGCGCCGACCGGCACGTCCTGCACGCCGTGACGGCGGCCGCGGCGCTGGAGCTGGACAATCAGCGGCTCGCCGCTGAGGTGCGGGCCCAGCTCACCGAGGTCCGGGCGTCCCGGGTCCGCATCGTCGCGGCGGCCGACGAGCAGCGCCGCCGGATCGAACGCGATCTGCACGACGGTGCCCAGCAGCAGCTCGTCACGGCCGCGCTGATCCTGCGGCTGGCGCGGGACCGGCTCGGCCCGGCTCCCCCCGACCCCGAGCTCGGCGTGCTCCTGCGGCGGGCCGCCGACGGGCTGGAGGCGGCGGTCACGGAGCTGCGCGAACTCGCCCGCGGCATCCATCCCGCGGTGCTCACCGAGGCCGGGCTGCTGCCCGCGCTGCGGACGCTCGCCGCCCGCTCGGCATACCCCGTGCAGGTCGTCGACGGGCCCGCGTTGCCGCCGCTGCCGGACCAGGTGGCCGCGACGGCCTACTTCGTCGCCGCCGAGGCGGTGACGAACGCGGCGAAGCACGCCCGCGCCAGCCAGATCCACGTCCACGCCCGGGCGTCCGGGAACCGGCTGCTCGTCACCGTCGCCGATGACGGCGTCGGCGGCGCCGACATGAGCGCCGGAACGGGCCTGCTCGGGCTGCGCGACCGGACCGCCGCGCTCGACGGCAGCCTGGTCGTGCGCAGCCTCCCCGGCGCCGGGACGTCCGTCCACGCAGAGTTGCCTCTGGAGGGGTCTTGACCACCGCCACCACTCCATCCGCCCCGGCCGCGGGGATGCCGCGCGTCGTCCTCGCCGACGACGCCTCGCTGTTCCGGGCGGCGCTCGCCGAGCTGCTGGAACGCGACGGGTGCGCGATAGTCGCGCAGTCCGGGAACGCGGACGAGCTGCTCGACGCCGTCGAACGGCACCGCCCGGACCTCGCGGTCGTCGACATCCGGATGCCGCCCGGCTACCACCTGGAAGGGCTGCGCGCGGCCGTGCGGCTGCGGCGGAGCCATCCCGGGACGGGCGTGCTGCTCCTGTCACAGCATCTGGAGGTCGCGCACCTCGACGAGCTGGTCGGGCACACCGCGCGCGGTGTCGGCTACCTGCTGAAGGACCGGGTCACCGGGCCCGGCTTCCTGGATGCCGTGCGCCAGGTGGCGGCGGACGGCTGCGCGTTCGACCCCGAGGTCGTCCCGCTGCTCGTCGGCGGCAGGGACAGCGGGGGCGGCAGGGGCGGCCGGCGCGACGAGCTGGCCGCGCTCAGCCCGCGGGAGCGGGAGGTCCTCGCGCTGATGGCGCAGGGCCGGTCCAACAACGCGATCGCCGACGAGCTGCACCTCACGACACGCACCGTCGAGACGCACGTCCGCGGTGTCTTCCAGCGGCTCGCGCTGCCCGACGAGGCCGAACACAACCGCCGTGTCCTCGCGGTGCTCGCCTACCTGCGCTCCGCTCGACGGGCCACGATCAGCGCCAGCGCGGCCGCCGACAGCGTCGACTTGGGGAGGAACCCGGCGGCGGACGACCGCTCGACCGCGTCGCCGTAGTGCTCGGCGTCGCGCACCGAGCAGAACACCACTGTCGCGTCGGGGGCCGTGCGGCGTAGCGCCTGGCAGACGCTGAACCCGTCCATGTCGGGCAGGGCGATGTCGAGCAGTACCACGTCGGGACCCGCCTCGGGCACACCGGCCAGCGCCTCGGCCCCGGTCCCGGCATCGCCCACCACCTGGTAGCCGCCGCTCTCCAGGAGCGCGCGGGCGACGGCGCGGAACGGCTCGCTGTCGTCGACGATGAAGACGCGGCCCACCGCCACCCGGTCCATCTCCGGACGGTAGCACCCGGCGGCCGTTTCGGATCTCGGTGCCAGCACTGGGAAAACCGCTCCCGAAAGCCAGTGCCGGCACGGATGTGCCCAGATCCGGTTCGCCCGACACTCCTTCCCATGAAGGCCGTCCTGACCGGGCTCGCGTGCGTGTTCGCCGTGATCGTCGTATTCGTGGTCGTCCGTGGCCAGATCGACTCCGGCTCCAACTTCGGCTCCGGCTCCGGCTCCGGGGGTCTCGGTGGCGGCCCGAACGGGCCGGGCCCGGTCGAGCGTCCGAGCATTCCGACAAGCGCGACGCCGGACTCGACAGGAACGCCGACCGTCACACAGCGGGGCACGAGCGGCACCGCCCGCGTCGACTGCTCGAGTATCGACAGCGAGCTGAAGATCTCCGCGTTTGACGGGGCGATCCGCTGGAACGCGGCGTCCGCGTCCGGTGTCTCGGTCAGCCCGTCGTCCGGGTTCCTCGACGAGGGCGAGAGCGAGGTCGTCCGCATCGCCGGGAGCTACACCGGTGGTGGGGGCTTCGACGTGGTCGTCTCCGCCCCGAACCGGTCCGGCTCGGGCAGCGTCAACTACCCGTTCACATGCGCATGACAGCGCGCCGCGCGTCGCTGTGGCGGCATCCGGTGCTGACACCCGGCTACGCGGCGGCGATCGCGTTCGGTGCCGTCGCCCTGTCGAGCGTCGTCGTGGCGTCGCAGTCGCCGGTCACCGGCAAGCCGGAGCGGGTCACCGTCACCTTGGTCGAGGCGTCGGGCGCCCAGCTCCCGGACGACATGACCGTCCAGATCCGGCACGGCTCGACCGTGCTGGCCGCAGACGGGATCGTCACGCAGGGCCGATGGTCCGCGGACGTCCCACCCGGCGACCACGAGGTGTGCGTGGTCTCGTCGACGACGCCGATGCGGGTGGCCGGGTCGGACCCGGCGTCGGCGTGCATCCGGGAGCGGGTGTCCGCCGACACCCCGACCAAGGTGACCGTCGAGCAGGTCCGCGTGGTCGCGGACAGGACGGACGGGGACGACCCGCTCCCGAACGACAGCAAAGTCACGATCCGCTACGCGCAGCACGTGCTGCCGGGCGGCGCCCTCGACCCGAACGGGCAGTTCACGCCGTCCGAGCTGCCACTGAACGCGGTGGTCTGCCTGGACCCGCCGACCGGTTGGCGATTCACCGACACGAAAACCCGCGACCAGCAGTGCCAGCCGGTCACCAACCCGGCCGCCGACGTGCTGTTCCGCCTGGAGAAACCATGACGGGCAGGGCCGTGACGGGACGAGCGGAGCGGATTCCGCTTCCGCTGCTCGCGGCCTCGGCGCTCGTCGCGGCCGGATTCGGCTGGGCCCTGCTGTTCCGGGACCGCCCGTTCGAGACGACGCTCGCCGTGGTTCTCGGGTCCGCCGCCGTCGGCGCGCTGCTCGCCGCTCTGCTGGGGCAACCGCTCACAGACCGCGCCCGGCGCCCGGACCGCCCGTCGTCCGGGCCGGGCGCCGGCGGCGCGAAGCCGCAGACCACGCCGCCGCAGACCGGGCAGCCGCAGACCGGGCAGCCGGAGGCCGCGCAGCTCGTGCTGCCGGTCGGGCAGCCGGCCGGCGGCGCCCCGTCCGCGGGGCAGTGGTGGAACAGGGACGCCCCGCCACCGGCGGCGCCGACCACCACGACCGCGCCGACGCGCCCGGCTCCCCGCGATCTCGGGGAGCTGCGCGACTCCGCACGTGTCGTGCAGTGCCCGCGCTGCGGCGCGTTCCGCCTCGACGTCCGGCACGCCGGCGCGGGGTATGCGTTCCGCTGCCGCGCCGATGGCCACGAGTGGACCTGGCTACCCGGAACCACGTGGCCGGTCGTCGTCGTCGCGAGTCGCCGCCGGAATACCCGTTGACGAGAACGGATGGACGAATGTACGAGCAGACCTTCTCCCGTACCAACCCCGGCTGCATCGTGTTCCTGCTGGACCGGTCCGACTCGATGAAGCAGCCGTGGCAGTCCAGCGGAGGCACGCTCGCCGAGGGCGCCGCCCGCGCCGTGAACAAGATCCTGCTCGATCTGTGTGTGAAGTCGGCGAAGGAGGTCGGCGGCCGGGCCAGGCACTACTTCGACGTCGGGGTCTTCGGCTACGGCGCCTGCCCGGTGGGGGGCGGCGAGGGCGTCGAGCCGGCACTGGCCGGGCAGCCGATCGTGCCGATCCCGCAGGTGTTCGACAACCCGCTGCGGGTCGAGGCCGAACAGTCGGTCGACGCCGTCGCCGGCTCCCGGCTCCCGGTCTGGATCGAGCCGGTGTTCGGCTACCGCACCCCCATGTGCCAGGCCATCGCGACGGCGGGCGAGCACGTGTACGGGTGGGCGGCCAGCCACCCCGACTCGTTCCCGCCGATCGTCATCAACATCACCGACGGGATGGTCACCGACAGCCCGTTCGACGGCGCCGACCTCGCCGAGTGGGCCGCCCGGCTCACCTCGATCGAAACCCGCCACGGTCGGACACTGCTGTTCAACATCTTCCTGTCACCGACCGTCGCGCCCGAGGCGCTGTTCCCGGTCACGGCGGCGGACCTGCCCGAACCGGGCCCCGAGCTGTTCGCGATCTCCAGCACGCTGCCGGCTTCGATGGTCGCGAACGCCCGCGGCGCGCGGGTGGAGATCGCCGACGGTGCCCGCGGATTCGTGTTCAACGCCGGCCTGGCGACGCTCGTGTGGTTCCTGGAGATCGGCACCCGGGTCGCCGACGTCCGCGACCGGTGAGGACCTGCTGATGATCCTCGCCCGCTCCGCCTGTTTCTGGCTGGAGAAGCTGGGCAGCGCGGCATCGGAATGGGAGGACGCCGCCGCCTGCCACGACGGCGACCCGGCCACCGGTGTCACCCCCCGCTACGTGGTCGTGGACGGCGCCACCGAGGCCTACGACGCGATCCGCTGGGTGGCGCACCTGGTCGGCTCGTTCGTCGCCGACACCGGGCCCGACCTCACCCCCGACGGGCTTCGCGCCTGGTTCGAGCAGGTCCAGCGGCTGTGGGTGGCCGGGGCGCCCGCGCGGTTCGCGACCGTCATCGAGGAGCACAAGTTCCACACGCAGGGGTCGTTCGCGACGTTCCTGGGATGCCGCCTCACCGGCCTCGACGGGCCCCGGGCCCGCTGGGAGGCCGCCGCCCTCGGGGACACCGTGCTGTTCCACGTCCGGGCCGGCCGGCTGCTCACGCACTTCCCGCCGATCGACGTCGACGACTTCGGTCTCTCCCCCGACGGGATCGGCACCCGCCCGGAGGCACTCGGCCCGATGCTGCGTGCGCTGGAGCTGGCCAGCGGCGAGGTCCGGGCGGGCGACGTGCTCTTCATCGCCACCGACGCGCTGGCCCAGTGGCTGCTGCTGGAAGCCGATCGCGACGAGGCGTCGCTGTGGGCGGCACTCGCCGGCCTGGACCACGACGCGGCGTTCGCGGCGATCGTCGCCGACCAGCGCGCGGCCGGGCGGATGCGCAACGACGACGTCACGCTGCTGCGGGTCCGGCTCGCCACGGCCGAGCCCGGCGCCCTGGTGGTCTGCTTGTGACCGACCAGCTGTCCGCCGAGGACTACATCAAAGCCGTGCAGCGGCCCGACCTCGTGTTCGACCGTCCCGAGTTGGTCGAGGCCCGGTTCGACGTGCACCCGATGCTGGGCATCCCCGTTCCGGCGTCGGGCAGCACGGCGGTCGTGTTCCGGGCGACGGTCGGCGGCACCGCGCAGGCGTTACGCTTCTTCACCCGCGAGGACGCCTCCACCCAGCAGCGCTACACCGCGCTCAACGCCTGGTTCACCGAGCGCGGGCTCAACGGCGACGTCGCGGGCTGCCGCTGGGTGGACGACGCGATTCTCGTCAACGGCCGGCGCTGGCCGATGGTCCAGATGGAATGGGTGGACGGGCACACCCTCGACCGGCACGTCGAGGACCTCGTCGAGGCCGACGACCGCGCGGCGCTGGCGACGCTCGCCGCGTCCTGGCGTGACCTGCTGCGCCGGACCCAGGCCGCCCGGTTCGCGCACGGCGACCTGCAACACGGCAACGTGCTCGTCGACACGGCCGGCCAGCTGCGCCTGGTCGACTTCGACAGCTCGTGGATCGCCCCGTTCGCCGGCTCCCGGCCACCGTCGGAGGGCGGACACCGCAACTACCAGCCCCGGAACCGGCCCTGGGGCCCGTGGATGGACACCTTCCCCGGGCTCGTCATCTACCTCTCGCTGCTGGCGCTCGCCCGCGAGCCGGAACAGTGGGAGCAGCTCAACGACGGCGAGAACCTGCTCTTCCGCGACAGGGACTACCAGCCTCCGCACCGGACCGAGGTGTGGTCGTGGGTCGAGCGGCTGCACGACCCACGGATCGACCAGCTCGCGGCCCGGCTGCGGGCCTGCTGCGCCCCGGGCTGGACGGCCACCGGCGACCTGGAAAAGCTGATCTCGGGGCCCGTCCCCTGGTGGACGCGCACGGCCGCCCACCCGCCAGCCGGCGCGCCGCCCGAGGCCACCACCGCACCGCTCCCGGTCATCACCCCGCCGGTCGAGGTCACCACCACACCGGTCCAGGGCACCACCACACAGCCCCAGGGCACCGCCGCGCCGCGTCAGAGCACCGCCGCGCGTCCGTGGCCTCGTCCCCAGCCCGCTCCGCCGGCCGGGCAGACCGTGTGGTGGAAGCAGCCGCCCGGACAGCGGCCGGAACCAGGGCGACCAGTGCCGGCGCAGGCCGGACCGGCGCAGCCCGGACCAGCGCGGTGGGCTCCCCTGCGTGCCGCCGGGCGACGGCTGCGCGCAGTGGGCTGGTACCTGTTCGCGGTGGTCTCGACGGTGGCGGCCTGGGGGCTCGGCAGTGCCCTCGTCTCCGCCACGCTCACCGGCATGACCCCCTCCGACAAGGCCGCCGTCTCCGCGCTGCTCGCCCTTGTGCCTGCGCTGATCGTCCTCGTTCTCATGATCCGGCGACGGCGACGGCGACAACCATCGGGGAAGGCGCGATGACGCAGCGGATGTTCGGCCCGTATCGCATCGAGGAACTGCTGGGCCGCGGCGGGATGGGCGAGGTCTACCGGGCCTACGACACCGGGCAGCAGCGGATGGTGGCCCTCAAGCTCCTGCTCCCGAGCCTGGCCGGGGACTCGCACTACACCGAGCGGTTCCGCCGGGAGTCCGAGACGGTGGCGCAGCTACGCGAGCCGCATGTGATCCCGATCCACCGCCACGGCGAGATCGACGGCCAGCTCTTCATCGACATGCGCCTGGTGGAGGGCGCCCATCTGGGCACGGTCCTGCGCGGCGGCCCGCTCGACCCGCGGACCGCCGTCGACGTCGTCGAGCAGATCGCCTCGGCGCTGGACGCCGCGCACGCCGACGGACTGGTGCACCGCGACGTCAAGCCGTCCAACGTGCTGTGCGCCGGCCGCGGACGTCCGACCGACTTCGTCTACCTCGTCGACTTCGGGATCGCCCGCACGGTCGAGGGTGCCGGGATGACCGCGACCGGGGCGGCGATCGGCTCGATCGAGTACATGGCGCCCGAGCGGTTCCTCTCCGACCGGGTCGACCACCGGGCGGACGTCTACTCGCTGGCCTGCCTGCTCTTCGAGTGCCTGACCGCGCGCAGGCCGTTCGTCACGGCCGAGCGGCTCGGGGTGATCAGGGCACATCTGGAGGAGCCACCGCCCGTCCTGTCGGCCGTGCGGCCCGGGGCACCGGCAGCCCTCGACGCCGTCATCGCGCAGGGCCTGGCCAAGTCGCCGGCCGACCGGCATCCCGCCGCGTCCGTGTTCGCGGCCGCCGCCCGCGCAGCCCTCGGCTCGGCGGCCCCGGCTCAGCCGCCCGCCGCCCCGGCCACGGGCGGCAGGTGGTGGACGCGGACGAACGCCGCCCCCGCGGCGACCCCCGCGTCCTCGCCCCCATCTGCGCCCGCGCCTGTGTCTGGTCCGCCAACGCCAGCGCCGCCCGGCTCGCCCGCCACACCCGCGTCAGGCTGGTGGCAGGCCACAAGCACACCACCGTCGACACCGCCCGCACCGCCCGCCCCGCCCGCACCGCCGGCCACACCCGCGTCGGGCTGGTGGCAGGCTGCGAGCGCCCCGCCGCCGACGCCGCCCGCATCACCGGCCGCACCCACCGCGCTCTTCGAAACCAGGCACCACCAGCCGAAACGGCCAGCCACCGCCACGCCTGCACCCACGGCGCAGGGGCCGGCCTCCCCACCCTCCGCGCTACCGCCAACGGCACAGGCGCCGGGCACGCCCACCTCCGGACCGCCACCGACGGCACTGCCACCAACAGCACCGGCGCCGGGCACCGCCGGCGCGTCCCGCCCGGGCGGGACGTGGTGGGGGCGTAAGGCCACGGCGCTGCATCCGGTCGGGGCTGCGCCGATCGCCATCGGCCGCGCGCCCGAGTGCGACATCGTGCTCACCGACCCGCTCGTCTCGCGCCGGCACGCCGAGCTGCGCCAGGTCGGGACCGAGCATCGGATCGTCGACCTCGGCAGCTGGAACGGCACGTTCGTCAACGGCCACCGGATCAGCCAGGCGGCCACGATCGGGGCCGGGGACATCGTCGGCATCGGGCATGCCCTGCTGCACCTGCAGGGCGGCACCCTCGTCGAGTACACCGACTCGGGTGACATCTCGTTCGAGGCCGACGGCCTGGCCGTCACCCGCTCCGGCCGGCGGCTCCTCGACGGTGTCGGGTTCGCCCTGCCGCAGCGCAGCCTGCTGGCCGTCGTCGGTCCGAGCGGCGCCGGGAAGTCCACCCTGCTCGGCGCGCTGACCGGGCAGCGCCCCGCCGACTCCGGTGAGGTCCGCTACGCCGGCCGCGACCTCTACGCGTCCTACGACGAACTGCGCCAGCGCATCGGCCTCGTCCCGCAGGACGACATCCTGCACCCACAGCTGACCGTCCGCCGGGCCCTGCGGTACGCGGCCGAACTGCGGTTCCCCGCCGACACATCCGCGGCCGAGCGCAACACGCGGGTCGAGGAAGTGCTCGGCGAGCTGGGGCTGGCCGATCACGCGGACCAGCGGATCAGCACCCTCTCCGGCGGGCAGCGCAAGCGCACCAGCGTCGCGCTGGAGCTGCTCACCCGCCCGTCGCTGCTCTTCCTCGACGAGCCGACGTCCGGGCTGGATCCGGGCATGGACAAGTCGGTGATGCAGACCCTGCGCACGCTCGCCGACGACGGCCGGACGGTGGTCGTCGTCACCCACTCACCCGCGCAGCTCCACCTGTGCGACCGGCTGCTCGTGCTCGCGTCGGGCGGCCGGCTCGCCTACTTCGGCCCGCCCGGCGAGGCGCTCGGCTACTTCGGCCAGCGTGACTTCGCGGACATGTTCCTGCTCCTCGACCAGTCCCGGGATGTCGACTGGACAGCCCGGTTCCGGGCCTCGCCCCAGTACGCGAAGTACGGGATGCCGAGCGGCGCGGCGCAGCCCGCGGTGGGTCCCGCGGTGCGTCCGGCGCCGGCCGTGCCGGACCCCCCGCCGCGCCAGCAGCCGGCACTGCGCCAGTTCGCCGTGCTCGCGCGCCGCTACCTCGCGGTGATCGCGGCCGACCGGGCGTACGCGCTGTTCCTGCTGGCGCTGCCACTGGTCCTGAGCCTGTTCGCGCAGCTGCTGCCGGGTGGGCACGGCCTGTCATGGAAGAGCCGGCAGACCAACCCCGACGACGACATCGCCCCGCTCATGCTCATGCTCGTCCTCGGCTGCGCGTTCACGGGGTTCGCCGGAGCGTTCCGGGAACTGGTCAAGGAGCGCTCTGTCTTCCGCCGGGAGCAGGCGATCGGGCTCTCCCGCGGCGCCTACCTCTGGTCGAAGCTCGCCGTACTGGGCATGATCACCAGCTTGCAGGCGGTGATCCTGGCCTTCGCCGGACTGGTCGGCAAACCCGGGCCGGACACTCCGCTCGCGCTGGGGAGCGGAGTCACCGAGGTCGCCGTCGCCATGATCGCGGTCGCGCTGGCCGCGATGGTCCAGGGGCTGCTGGTCTCGGCGCTGATCAGCAACGCCGATCGCGGCATGCCGATCCTGGTCGTCGTCCTGCTGTTGCAGTTCCTGCTGTGCGGGCTGCTCATCCCCCTGAACGGCCGCCCGCCGCTGGAACAGCTCGCGTACCTGATGCCGGCCCGGTGGGGGTTCGCGATGGTCGCCGCGACCACCGGCTACCGGCAGGGCGACCCCGATCGTGACCCGCTGTGGAAGGACGACGCCGGCACCTGGGCGCTTGACCTCGCCGCGCTCCTGCTGCTGACCGCGGCCGTCGCGGCGGCGACGTGGCCCGTGCTCCGCCGCGGATCAACCCCCCGGAAGGGCCGCTGATCACCGCGCGGCATGGCCAGCGAACCCCTGGGCTACACCGGTGACCGACCGCCGTGACGGAGCCCGGGACCGCAGGATGTGACGGCAAGTCGTCACACGGAAGGAGCATGGGCGTCCGTTGGGATCACGCATCGTGTCGACGGAAACGAGTGGGTTGGCCACGGCCGACGGGGAGGGCCGACACGGCGTCAGGCCCCATCGTGATCGTTGACCGGGCGCGGGTAGCGGCGGCGCTTCCTGGATATGAGCCGGGTGACCAGATCGGTTTTACACGACAGAGAGTCCAACGCAGATCGACCACACGTGCCAGTTTCTATTTTGATTCAATTCTGCCCAGCGGGCTAGCGCTCCCCGACAGAATCTTTTGTGCTGCCAGCCAGCTGGAGTCGTCGATGTCCAGTGCATGGCGAAGGTAGGCCCAGGTTATTCTCTGGACAAGGCCGACGCGTTCGGGGTTTTCATCCGTTGTCTCCTTGGCCTCGTAGCCGGGGATGCCACCAAGCGAGTGTTCCGCCCCGAACAGAGTGAGCAGGCTCTTGTCGCCAGGGCTCAGGAAGTACGGGTCGGTCATCCAGTCCGGCCCCCGGACTGTAAGCGGCGAGTCGTCCCGGTCTCCCGCGACCACGAGCGCCGGGGTGGTCATGTCCGCGAAGCTCGGGTTCAGGAACGGGAAGTTCTCGACCGCGAACGCCGTCAGGTCGGCTCCGCCCCGTCCGGCCGTCGCAAACAGCACACCCGCTCTGATCCGGGAGTCAGACAGGTCCTCGCCCTTCCCGCTCTCCTGATCGATGACTCGCAGGCCCAGAAGATTGCCCGCCGTCTGGCCGCCGAAGGAGTGCCCGGCTGCAGCGATGCGGCTTCGATCGAGACGCCCCCCGAGCCCGGGAAGCGCGCCTTCCAGGAGATCAAGATGATCGAGGATGCGCTTCAGATCCTCGACTCGGAAACGCCAGATCCGCGGCGTCCGGGGATCGTCGGGAGGAATAGTCAGTGTCCTCGAGTCAAGATGGGTCGGTTGAATCACCACGAAGCCGTGAGCAGCCCAGAAGTCGGCCAGCGGACCGTAGCCGTCCAACGACGAACCGAATCCGTGGGAGAAGATGATGACAGGCAGTCCGCGCCCGGTCGCGGGCGCGGACACCCGCACTCGCAGATCCTCGCCGCGGCCCGACGCTGGCAGCACTACCGGCTTCACCGAGACGACCGGAGCGGGTTCACCAAGGGCCACGTCCGTGGTCGCCGTCCCTGCTGAGGTCATGGGAGGGTCCTTTCTTGCAGTTGTTTCGCGGCTGGTGCCGCCGGTGTCGGTGCGGTGCGTCAGCCCACGCGGAAGCCCAGAAGTCGCTCGACGCTCAGCTGAGCGAGCTCTGCCTTCTCCCACGCGCTGATCGGCGCGGTTTCCACGAACTTCCGATCCTGGCGTGGCCACCGAAGCGGCCCCTGGAGTTCGCACTGGTCCGGCGCTGGAGCCGCCGTAGAGGTTCGTCCTGGCCGGACACCACGCGATCCGACCAGAGCATGTCTATCGCCCGGGTCAGCCTGCGATGACGGAACAGGTCGCCAGCCTGCGGTGTTCTCCCGCGATCGGGTGCGTCAAGCGTCGGGAGACGGAATAGAGATCGAGCGGGTGGGGTGGGATGCCACGCGGGCACGGCGCAGTGGGCCGGGTATGGGCACTGCCGCGCGATCGATCGGCGGCACCACTCGGTGACCATGCCTGGCCTGGATGTCGAAACACGGATCTGGCAACATGTCGAAGCGGGACGCTGTCCCGATTGACAATACGGGACGCTGTCCCGTTTAGCAAGCTTGATGGTGAAGGGAGGGGTACGGTGAACGACAGCGATCCGGACGCGGGACGCGGGACGCGACCCAAACGGGCGGACGCGCGACGCAACGAGGAGACCCTGCTCGACGCAGCTGCCGCGATCTTCGTCACGTCGGGCGTGGAAGCACCGATACGCGACATCGCGGCCAAGGCCGGCGTCGGGACGGCGACGATCTACCGCCACTTCCCGACGCGAGCGGATCTCATCATCGCCGTCTACCGGCACCAGGTCGAGGCCCTCGCCGAGGCCGGTCCTGCCCTGCTGGCGACCAGCCCAACTCCGTACGCCGCACTTGGGCGATGGATCGACCTTTTCGTTGATTTCGTGGTCACGAAACAAGGTCTCGCTGCCGTTCTCCAGTCCGACGACCCCTGCTTCGACCCCCTGCATTCCTATTTCCTCGACCGGCTTGTGCCCGTGTGCACCCAGCTACTCGACGCCGCGGCCAGTTCCGGCGAGATTCGCTCCGACCTGGACGCCTACGAGCTCATGCGCGGCGTCGGGGGCATCTGTATAGGAGCCGGCAAAAAGCCCCGCTACGACGCACGTCGACTGGTCACGATCCTCGTCGCGGGACTACGCCGGCCGCACTGATCCGCCAGGCAGGCAGCTCACGCGGGCCGGCTCTGTTGCATGCGGCCAGGGCGGGGCCTTCGTACTGGTTGGCGGGCATGATCAGGCGATGGGTCGAGGTGCGGTCGTTCCGTCACTTTCGGTGTCGGAGTTCGCCGGGTTCCGGTTTCCGTCGGAGATGATCGTGCTGGCGGTGCGGTGGTACCTGCGGTTCGCGCTGCCGTACCGGGATGTCGAGGAGCTGCTCGCCGAGCGTGGCATCGAGGTCGATCGCATCACCGTCTACCGGCGGGTGCAGCGGTTCATCCGCTGTTGGGCGAGGCAGCCCAGCTGTGCCGGTACAGCGCAGGCAACCGTCGATGCGTGCTGCCCCGACAGGCCGTCAGTTACTCGGAGTGACGGCCTGGGTCCTCGGCATCTCGCCCTACGTGCGGTCGGCGGACGCCGACTGGCGGTCGTTGCCGCGCCATCTCGTCACGATCAGGGCGGCCAGGATGGCAATGAACAGGACAGTCGAACCGATGACCAGCGGGTTGACGAAGGCGGGGACGAGGTCGGGGCCACAGGTGGTGTCGTGCAGCGGCCAGAGGCCAGAGGCCAGACGAACCGGTGTTCTGGCTCAGGTCCTTCACCCCTCTCGACTCGCACCCGTCGTCGAGGAGCCCGAACGTGCTCAGCGCGAGCCCGGAGCCGTAGGTCGCGAACGGCGTCAGGCCGACCGCGACGGCCAGCAGCCGGCCGGCGCGCCGCCAGGTGTCCGCCCCGGCCCGGCCACCATCCCGCCACGCGGTCTGGAGCACGAACACCGCCCAGAGCACGCAGGCCGCCGCGCCCATCGCGAGCAGCTTCCAGCCCACGGCCAGGAACACCAACGAGGCGAAGCCGTAGAGGGTCATAGTCACCACCCACTCCGGGGCGGCAAGCATCCCCAGGGCTGGACAGCGTTGGCGAGACGGCCGTCCAGGCGGGTTCCCACCAGACCGCAAAGGCGCGCTGCAGGTCATCAGGGTGAAAGCCGACCCAGACCCCATACGACAGCGTGTGCCCGCCAGCCTGGCCGATCGGCAGCAACGCCCGGATGAAGGCGCCGAACGACGGTACCTGCATCATCACCGACGACAAGGCGTCACCGTGGCTGAGCCACGTCCCAGCGGCCTGCTCCAGCGCGGCATCGGCAAGCGCTAGGTCCCGCAGGCGAAACCGCACGAGATCGTCACACGCGATGTCCGGCGCACGGCCATCGCGTATCTCCTCCTCGAGTCGCTTTCGCAGGTTTCTCGCGAGGATCACGTGGTGGTCGCTCTACGTCACGGACCACCACTCCGGCAAGTCGCTAGATTGTTACTCTTCGTACGCCACGCCCGTGGACTCCGCTCCCGCCTTCCCGGGCCGGTGCCGGCGATGCCTGGCACGATCGGCCGCCACAGGGTAGCTATCTCCTCGATTCCGGAAAATCTACTCCCGCTGCAGTAGACATCGAGTGCCGTCCTGGGTAGAGTTCCTGTCGTAGCCAAGAGAGTCCAGGGTCGCGGCAGACATGAACTGGCGCGAGCAGGGCGGCGGCCAGGGCAGGCCGCCGAGCACCACGACAGAAGTTCAGCAGTACCCGACCAGACGACGAGCAGAGGAGTCGACGCCATCAGGATCGCCCGAGCGATGATCTAGCTCGCTCGGCTACCGCAGGCCCCAGATTGGAAGGTGGTCCCCGGTCACGCATCGCGATCTCCGCACGCCCGCCCTCCGGGGCCGGCCACGCGGACTCAGGGAACTCGACGTACCTAGCTAGTAGATGGTGTTGAATTTGCGGGGCCCTGGTGCCATTGGCACCAGGGCCCTTCGACGTGCCCCGGTTCTGGGGTGACCCCACGTAGCCGTCCAGCGGAGGCGATCAACGGTCCCGCATGCCCGGTTCCTGGTGACCTGTGGCAGCTCCTCAGTTCTCTCCCCCCGAGGAGGGCTCGGGGTCCGGGGCAGCGCTCCACAAGGGTCGACGAATGGGGATCCCGCCCGTTCGCCGTCCAGCAGATGACGCGGAAGGCACACGAGGTGTCCAAGCGGCATCCGCGGGAGGACGGGGCCTACGTCCACGGAGATGAGATCACCGGCCGGCGCCGGCCGGAGGGATGCGCTGCTCCTGCAGGGCTGGTTCTCCGCGCTGTTCTCCGGGGAGACGCGAGAGGACGAGCGGTCCTCTCCCCACGCTTCTGATCGGACGCGGTTCTTCGGCGACCCTCCGGAGCTTCGCTCGGAGTGCGGGCAGAACCAGTACAGATAGAAGCGACGCGCCGAACGAGCGACCGGCACCGGAGCCGACGCCCTGCCCTGCCTTCCCGAGCAGGCGCCGCCGCCGACGGTCCCCGTCGTGCGCGGCAGGGTAGCTGTCTCCTGGGAGCCAAAAATCTGTCCCCGCCGTAGTAGACATCTGGGTGCGGCTGTGGGTAGAGTTCCTATCGTAGTCAAGAGAGTCCAGGGTCGCGGCAGACATGAACTGGCGCGAGCAGGGCGGCGGCCAGGGTAGGCCGCCGAGTATCACCGCGAAAGGTTCGGCAGTACCCGACAGTTGACCTATGTGGAGAGGGGAGTCGACGCCGTCAGGATCGCCCGAGCGATGGTCTAGCTCGCTCGGTCACCGCGCAGGCCCCGGATTGGAAGGTGGTCCCC
>NZ_JALKFY010000849.1:0-17772 GCF_023242985.1 Frankia sp. Mgl5
TGCCGACCACGCCGTGTCGGTCGCCCGCCGGGTGATCTACCTGGTCACCGGCGAGAAGGCGGGCTGACGACCCGCCCCCCCCCGCGTGTCGCCCCCCCCCCCCCGCCGTGGCGGACCGTCCGACCGGTCGTCCGGCCGGCGGCCCGCTTCCCGTCCGCCGGTCCGCAGCGGTTGCTTTGCGGCGGATGTCGTCCACCATGGACGGATCCATCAATGCGTGCGTCGACGGGAGCGGGGCCGATGATCGTCGCCTGGTGGCGGGATGTGCCGGACCGTCCGTGCTTCGCTCGGGTCGCGGTGGCGTCGCTGCTGTTGGCGGCGGCCGTCCCGGGGAGCCGGTTGCAGGGGTCACCGCTGCTCGACCGGCCGCTCTGGCCGGCGCTTCTCAGCACCGGCCTGGCCTGTGCCGCCCTGCTGCTGGGCCGTCGCCATCCGCTCGTCACGGCGACGCTGGCCGCCTCCGGCGCGGTGACGCTCGCCGCGTTGGGCTACCTGCTCAGCCCACTGCTGCTGGGACCGTTGATCGTGGCCGTCTACTGGCTGGCGCTCGACATGGCCTGGGCGGTCGCCGGGGCCTTCGCGGCGGTGACGGCCGCGGCGCTTGTCGGTGCGGCGCTGACCGCCGGCCCGCCGTCGCGCCCGCTGGTGCTCGAGACGATCGGGCCCGTCATGTGGGTGCTGGCCCCGGTTGCCGTCGGGAGCTGGGCTCGGCTGTGGCGGACCTGCGTGCGGCTGCTGGCGGAACGGGCCGCGAACGCCGAGCGCACACGTGAACTGGAGGCGGCCAACCGGGCCGCCGAGGAGCGCCTGCGCATCGCACGTGACCTGCACGACGTTGTCGCGCACCACCTGGCCTTGGCGAACGCGCAGGCCAGCGTTGCCGAGCATCTCCTGCGCACCCATCCCGAGCTGGCACAGCGGTCCCTCGCCTCGCTCGCCGACACAACCGTGTCGGCGCTGCGCGATCTGAAGGCGACCGTGCGGGTGCTGCGCCAGCCGGACGAGCCCGTCGAGCGCAACGAGCCTGTCGGGCTCGCCGAGCCCGACGGGTGCAACGAGCGAGACGCGCCGGTGCCAGACATGCCGGAGGCGCCGGACGCGTCGCGCGAGGCAACGGCCGCGGACGGGGACAGTGACGGGGCGGGGGCCGCCCTGGGATCACGGCCCGGCCTTTCGCGGCTGCCCGCTCTGATCGGCGCCGTCCGGTCGGCCGGGCTGACCGTCACCGTCAGCACCCGCGGTCAGCCGCGGCAGCCGACGCCGGCCGTCGACCTGGCCGCGTTCCGGATAGTGCAGGAGGCACTCACCAATGTCACGAAGCACTGCCCGGCGGCATCGGCCCGGGTCCTGCTCGGCTACTCCGGTGACCGGCTGACGATCGCGGTCACCGACGGCGGCGGCGCTTCGTCCGCCGGTGCCGCGGGAACCGGGTTCGGTCTGATCGGTCTGCGTGAACGCGCCCATGCGGTCGGCGGTCGCCTGCTCGCCGGCCACCGCCCGGAGGGCGGCTTCGAAGTCCGCGCGGAGCTACCGTTACGGGCCGCGCCTTCGGGCGCGGACCCGTACTCGCCGCCGAAGGGAATCCGCGGCACATGAAGACCAGCATCCTGCTCGCCGACGATCAGGCTCTCCTGCGGGAGACCTTCCGCCTGCTCATCGACACCTGTGACGATCTGATGGTGGTCGCCGAGGCGGCTGACGGGGCGGCGGCGGTCGAGCTCGCCCGCGCCCACCGCCCCGACATCGTCGTCATGGACATCCAGATGCCCGGTGTGGACGGTCTGGCCGCCACCGCCGCCATCTGCGGCGACCGGGAGCTCGACGCGACCCGTGTCCTCATCCTGACCATGTTCGAGACCGACGAGTTCGTTGCCCAGGCGCTGCGTGTCGGCGCCAGCGGGTTCGTCGGTAAGGACATCGGTGCCGGCGAGCTTCTCGCGGCCATCCGAACGGTCGCCCGCGGAGACGCCCTGCTGTCCGCCGGGGCCACGCGGGCACTCATCACCCGCTTCCTGGCCACCGCCGAGCCGGCTGCCCACCTGGTGCCGCCCGGGCGCCTGGCCCGCCTCACCCCCCGCGAACGGGAGATCATGACGCTCGCTGCCGAGGGGCGGAGCAACGAGGAGATCGCTCAGGTCCTCGCCATCCGCCCGTTGACAGTCCGGACCCACGTGCATCACGCCATGGCCAAGCTCGGTGCCCGCGACCGCGCCCAACTGGTGGTCATCGCCTACCAGAGCGGCCTGCTCCGACCGGCCCGATCCTCCTCGGACCGGACGCCGGTCATACCGCCGCCAGCGCCGTCCGCCGCACCGTAGGCCGCGCCCCGGACAGCCCCGGACAGGTGTGGGGCTTACTCACACAGGTCAGGGGCGGGCGGCCTCGGCGAGGGCGCGCCCGTAGCGTTCCGCACCGGGGGACCGGACGGGGCACGCTGTCATCGCGGGTTGGACGACCGGGCAGAAGTGGACGCCGTCCGGGCTGCGGACGGCCACCTTGCCATCGGGGTCGCAGGGCTCGCCGGGCAGGCACGGGAGCCTCGGGACGAACCGTCCCTGGTCGGTGAGGACCTCCCCGGCCGGCACCACCCGGACGTGGGAGTTCCCGGCGGCGACCTCGCGCCAGACCCGGTCGAGCTCGGTGAGGCCGTCCGGCCCGACGGGCTGGTCGTTGCGCGGCGGGGCGTCCACGAGGACGACGTCGATGCCCCGGCGGGTCAGGATGTCGACGGCCTTGGTGGCGTCCTCCCGGTAGGCGGTGATCAGATCCCGGCCGTGCATGCACTCCGAGGCGGTGTTGCCGGAGAAGGACAGGACCGCCACCGTGGGATCCCAGCGCCGGGCCTGGTTGCGCATGTCGGTGAACCAGTCGCACAGCGCCGTGCCGCCCCAGGTCCGCGTGGTCGTCCTGGTGACTCCGTCCTTCCCGGCGGCCGCGGTGAAGGAGCCGCGCGCCTCCCAGGCGAGCGAGTCACCCCAGAGCACGACCCTTGGATCGTGCCGTTCGTGCCGCCCGGCTGTCAGCGCGATCGTGGCCAGGACGACGGCGCCCGCGAACATCCAGCCGATGACGCCCAGACGTGGCGTGGTCAGCGCAGCTCCTCCCGACGGGCGCCGGCATGGGACGGCACGGGCGCCGAGGGCCCGGGAGCCGTCCGATCCGGCTGTGGCCTCGTTCTCACGGTTCCTGATGTGCCCCGGGGACATCGTGCTGCACCGTCGCGGGACGGCTGGGCACCGGGTGCGGCCTGCGCCGGATGTCCCACCGGGACCCGCGGGGTCATGAGCGGCCGTTGTCGGAGTCGGCGCCCGCGCGGGCTTGCTGGTGTTACGCCCGCCGGGCCGCGTGGCCCTTTCTCCCGCGCGGCGCGTCCGCACGCCACTTCCGGGAGCGGGGGATCACCAGGCGTTGTCGCGGCGCATCCGGCGGGGACGGCCGTCCGGGTCGTAGATGGCATGGTAGAGCGGCGCGGACCAGCCGCGGGTGAGCCGGCCGAGGCGTTGCGGCTGGTGCGGCCGGATCCGGCCCGGCGGGCGCGGCCCGGCCTGGCCGCCGCGGTGCCAGGCGTCGAGCTCGTCGGCGCGCCGCCGGAACGCCTTGAACCCGGCTTCGGGGTCGATGAGCTCGTCGTCGTCGCCGTCCCAGTCGAGGTGCTCGCGCCAGAGCTCGAGGCGCAGGTCGCGGGCGAAGACGCGGGCGCCGTCGCCGAGGCCGCCGGGGTCGTGTGGCTCGCGCGGGTCGAGGGTGGTGTCGATGGTGGCGACGGCGAGCTCCGAATCGTGGCTCCAGGACCGCCGGTTGAGGTTGTCCGAGCCGATCGAGGCCCAGACGTCGTCGATCGTCACGGCCTTCGAGTGGACGTAGACGGGCGTCCCGGCGTGGTTCTCGACGTCGTAGACGGCGACGCGGTCGCCGCCGGCCGCGCGGCAGATCTCCAGGGCCTTCTCGCGCCCGACGAGGTTGGGCGGCAGCGAGAAGCGCCCGCCCTGGGTCGGGAAACGCGGGACGACGATCACCAGGTGGAGCTCGGGCTCGCGGCGCAGCGCGTCCGCGAACAGCCGGGCGACCTCGGTGGACCACATGTACTGGTCCTCCAGGTAGATCAGCCGCCGGGCGCGGCGCAGCACCTTGCGGTAGGCGCGCGCGATGGACCGCTCGCCCTTGCGCGCGAACGGGTAGTGCGGGCGCCGGCGCGGGTAGGTGCGCAGGATCTGGACGGCGTGCGGGCCGACCGGGGCCGGGTCGGGTGCCTGCGGCGGGAGCCCGTCCGGATTGGTCTCGACCGGGCGTATCCGATAGAAGATCTGTCGGATCGGGTTGGGGTTGTCCAGCGCGGACGGGTCGTCCCAGCGCTCCCGGAAGGTCACTTCGAGATCACCCACGGCCGGCCCGCGTACCTCGGCCTGGATGTCGTGCCAGGGCGGGGCGGCACCGTAGGTGTCGGCGATCGGCTGGCTCTGTGGGTCGCCGGCGTGCGCGGCGTCGTCGCGGCGGCTGTAGCAGAGGTCGATGCCGCCGGCGAAGGCCACCGCGTCCCCGGCTGTGTCTCCCGCGGTGTCCTCCGGTGCGGCGGCGCGGCGGGCGATGACCAGCTTCTGGTGGTGCGAGCCGTTGCGGTGCACCCGGTGGTCGAGCACCACCTGGGCGCCGGCGGTGTTCAGCTCCTCGGCCAGCCGGCGGTTCGGGCGCGAGCTGAACGACATCAGCTCCAGGTGCGAGCGCCACATCAGCCCGCGCACGACGGCGCCCCGGGCGGCGGCGCGGCCCAGCACCCGGCCGACCTCGGAGCCGGCGCCGTCCAGCCGCTGGTCGAGGTCGCCGCGCCAGTCGGTGAACAGGAGAAGGTCGTTCTCGCCGAGGGTCTCGACGATCTCGAGCAGGCGGGAGAAGTAGGCCCGCCCGTGCACCAGCGGGCGGACGAGGTTGCCGGTGGTCCACGCCAGACCGTCCGGATGGCGGGCGTCCAGGGCCGTGTCCGGGTTGCCGCGCTCCTCGGCGGTGAGGAACCACTCCCCGAGCGTCGGGTCCTCGAGCATCGTGCCGGTCCTCCTTCTTCCGGCGGTGCCGGACCGGGCGCCGCGGCCCCGGCGGCCTGTTCGGCCGCGGGTGCCTGACGGTCGCCCGGCCAGGGACCGCGCCGGCGCGACGCGTGCCGGGGCCCTGCTGCGGACGGGACGAGCCCGCGGCCCGCGAGCCGGCCGGAGTTTGCACGACGAATCGTGAAGCGCCGGAAGCCCGCCAGAAGGTCATGGATCGTCCCGGTGGCTCCCTTCCCTCCACGGGACGTCCGAACCAACCGGCCGGGACACGGTGACGGCCGGACCACGGCGACGGGCGGCGCGCGTGCCACCGGGGGGCGGCGCGGGGTGTGGCACAGTGTCCGTCATGGTGCGGTCCGGCACGGGGCGGTGGGAGACGGGGCGGTGGGCCGCGGGTGGCGCGGTCGTGGCGCTCAGCGCACTGGCCTACGGCCTGCCGTCACTGGCCACGTTCCGTCGGCTGCGCACCCGGGTGACCCCAGGGCTCGCCGGGGTGGGCCGGCCCGACCACGTCGCGCTCACGTTCGACGACGGTCCCGACCCGGCCTCGACGCCGCGCTTCCTCGAGGTGCTCGACGCGCTCGAGATCCGTTCGACGTTCTTCGTGCTCGGCGGGATGCTCGAGCGCGCCCCCGGCCTCGCCCGGGAGATGACCGAGGCCGGGCACGAGCTGGCCGTCCACGGGTGGGATCACCGGCCCATGCTGCTGCGCGGGCCGGCGTCCACCTACGACCAGCTCGCGCGCACCCGTGACCTGATCGCCGAGACCACCGGCCGGGCGCCGGCCTACGTTCGCCCGCCGCACGGGGTGCTCTCGGCCGGGGTGCTCGCCGCCGCGCGCCGCCTCGACCTCACCCCCGTCCTGTGGACGGCGTGGGGCCGCGACTGGACGGCGACGGCGACCCCGGCCAACGTGCTGGCGACGCTCGCCCCCGATCTGCGCGGCGGCGCGACGGTGCTGCTGCACGACAGCGACTGCACGTCCGCGCCGGGAGCCTGGCGCAGCGCGCTGGGCGCCCTGCCCGAGCTGGCGGCGCGCTGCGACGACGCGGGCCTGCGTCTCGGGCCGCTCGCCGAGCACGGCCTGCGCCCCGTCTCGGGATAACGACCTGGCCCGAGCCTGCTCGGGCCGGGTCGCGGCACCCTGATCAGGTCTCGGGGTGGAGCCTGATCACGTCTCCGGGTAGAGGGAGTAGGAGGGGAAGTTGCCGTAGAGGCGTTCGTTCGGGTCCGCGCCGACGGTGACCGCGCGGACGAGGTGCTCCCCGCCGACGAACGCGCCCTTCCACGACGCGCCGCGCCCGCCGAACGGCTCGGACCGGTCGCCTCGCGAGCGGGGCTTGTTGACGCCGACCTTGAACGCGGCGAGCTCCCCGGCCAGCCGGCGCGCCGTGGCGTCGTCGTCGCAGGCCAGTGAGGCGACGAGCGCGCCGTTCGAGGCGTTCATCGCGGACAGCAGCTCGGCCTCGGAGTCGACGATCACGATGCTGTCGACCGGCCCGAACGGCTCCGCGTGGTGCAGCGCGGCCGACGGCGGCGGGTTGAGGATCGCCACCGGCGGGACGTAGGCGGCCCGGTCCTGGCCGGGCAGGAACCGGCCGTCGGCGAGGTCGCCGCGGTAGAGCGGCACGCCGCCCTTGGTCACCGCTTCGTCGATCTTGGCGGCGAGCTCCGCCGCCTTCTCCGCGGTGATCACCGGCCCGTAGTCGAGGTCGGGCAGCGGGTCGGAGTCGTCCGCCACGGCGAGGGGATGCCCGAACCGCACCGAGGAGACCACCGGCAGGTACATCTGGAGGAACTTGTCGAAGAGCTGGCGCTGGACGACATAGCGCGGGTAGGCGGTGCAGCGCTGCTTGCCGTACTCGAAGCCCTTGCGCAGGTGCGAGGCGAGCAGGTCCCACTGGGAGAAGTCCCAGATGCCCCAGGCGTTGAGGCCCTCCTGCTCGAGGAAGTGCCGCTTGCCGGTGTCGACGAGCGCGGCGGCGACCTGGCCGCCGGCGGAGCGCCCGCCGACGAACGCCAGGCAGCCGATCTCCGGCGCCCGCACCAGCGCGGACGACAGCCGCGACCCCGACCCGGAGACCAGCGACACCGGCAGCCCGGCCCGGCGGGCGAGCGCGCAGGCCAGCGTCAGGCAGGCCGCCCCACCGTCGGTCGGCGTCTTGGCGATCGCCGCGTTGCCGGCGAGCACCTGGACGAGCATGGCGTGCATGAGCACGCTCATCGGGTAGTTCCAGCTCGCGATGTTGCTGACCGGGCCCGGCAGGGCCGCCCGGCCGTCGATCATGGAGTCGATCTCGTCGACGTACCAGCGCACGCCGTCCAGGGCGCGGTCGACGTCGGTGCGGGCGAGCCGCCACGGCTTGCCGATCTCCCAGACCAGCAGCAGTGCGAGCAGATCGCGGTGCTCCTCCATCGCCTCGATCGCGGCGGTCACCCTGGCCTTGCGGTCGGCCAGCGGGACGTCGCGCCATTCCTTGTGGTCGTCGAGGGTCGCGCGGATGGCCTCGCGCGCCTCGTCGGGCTCGATCATCGGCGGGCCGGCGATCGGGGTGCCGTCCACCGGCGAGAGGCTGTGCAGCGGGTTGCCGGTCCGGCGCCACTGACCGCCCCACAGGTTGAGCAGGCGGTCCTCGTGGAACGCTTCCGGGGCCTCCTGCCGGGCGCGCGAGTAGGCGTCGGCCCAGGCGGTGCCCGGCTTGAGATGCAGTCGGGACGGGGGAGTGCTGGCTGCGGCGTCCATCTGACGAGGGTCTCTCTGATCCGATCGCGGCGCCACCAAACAGCCTTCAATGCCGTCGCGCACGCGGTACATCCAGGAGACTCAGATAACTGGTTATGAAGCACCTGTTGCCCGGGTCGTGTTGCTACCGCGCGTCGTTGCCTGGTTGTGCTGAGCAGCCGGATGAATGCGCCCGCCGGGGCCGTGGGTGGACGTCCGCACAGCTCGCGAGCCTGTTGGCGGGCCGGGGTCGCGTCCCGGACGGAGAGCAGAACGTCCCACTACGCCAAACTTGCGGCGAAGCCGCGTACTATTTCCGGCATGTCGGATGCGTTAAGGACATGGAAGTCGGAGGTGACTTCAGCGCGCCTGCGACCTCATGTGTGTAGTGCATCACGTAGAGTGGGCAGGTGTCCGAACCGGTTTTCGCCTGCGGTGGAGAAGCCGCGTGGCGCAAAAACCGAACCCGATTTCCGGATGTGTGATGACGGCCAGTGTGGTGCCGCCGTCGGCCGCTGATGCCGACCCGACCCGTGACGTGATGCCGATACGGGTTCTCGTCGTGGACGATCACGAGCTCTTCCTCCAGGGCCTGCAGACCGTGCTGGAGACCGAGGAGGACATTTCGGTGGTCGGGCGCGCGGCGGACGGTCAGGAGGCGCTGACCCTGGCGTCCGGCACGACGCCGGACATCGTCCTGATGGACGTGCGGATGCCGGGCCGCGACGGCATCGCCGCCGCCGGCGCCATCAAGCGCGCGGTGCCGCGCACACGGATCGTGATGCTCACCGTTTCGGACGAGGAGTCCGACCTGTTCGAGGCGATCAAGGCGGGGGCCGTCGGCTACCTGCTGAAGTCGATCCCGCCGCACGAGGTGGCCGACGCGGTGCGCGCCGTACACAACGGCCAGAGCCTGATCAGCCCCTCGATGGCCTCGAAGCTCATGGTCGAGTTCGCGACGATGGCCCGTGGCGGGGAGGACCGCCCGCGCGCGCACGCGCCCCACCTCACCGCCCGCGAGCTCGAGGTCCTCAAGCTGGTGGCCGAGGGCCGGGCGAACCGCGAGATCGCGCGGAAGCTCTTCATCAGTGAGAACACCGTGAAGAACCACGTTCGCAATATTCTTGACAAGCTTCAGCTGCACTCCCGCATGGAGGCGGTGATGTACGCCGTCCGCCAGGGCCTGTTCGACATCGAATAAGGGTCTCCGGTGTGCTCCGGGAGTGTGTTCGGTGTGAATGGCGCGGTGAGTGCCGCCGGAGCGGCCGGGAGCGGTGGTGTTCGTCGGATGATCATCTGGTGATCCTCGTGTGATCTCCGGGCGTGGCCGGTGCGTGCCATCGGGAGCACCGACGGGCCGCGCCCGGCGCGATCATCCGTACTCTGCGCGTCTTCTTCGTGGTGTTGGGCCCGTACAACGCTTTTCCCGTAATGGGTGAATTGTCCGTTCTGGAAATCGGGTGTCGCCCGGAACGGAACCAGCGGTGACCATGAATGGCATCGGCGGGCGGGTGGCAGGGAAGAGGCAGGTGGGAAGCCTGGCAGCCGCGTAGAGCGGGTGCCGGTCCGGTGTGAACGCCGCGGCGGCGCGGGAGATGGACGGATCTGGAAGGGCTCGCCATGCCGGACCGCCCGGCGCGGGCCACACTTCCGGGCCGGTGGTGTATCCACGCCCGGTTCAGCGCGAGACGTGGCAGACAGAGTTGTGCGGTCCTTTCCTGCATTCCACCCCATACGATGTCGATGTTGGCTAGCGTCATCGGTCGACCAGCACGCTCGGATGTCCGGCGAGATCGATCGAGCAGCTCGAACGCCGGGACAGCGCCATCGGGGAGGTGAGGAGCCCGGTCCTCGGCGAGGGCCACGTCCTAGGCCGGATTCCTCCGGCCCGCGATCTGTCAGCGTCCGTCGGGTTCGTCATCCGTCGGGTTCGTCGAGCGCTGGCCGTCGCGCGACCACTCGTCCCACGGTCTGTCCTGACCGGGGAGGTGAGTTCACCGGTGACCACAGCGGAGCAGCCGTCCGGGGCCGACACGAGCCCGGGGCGGCCGAGCATCATCAATCAGATCTGCCTCACCTGCCGAGGCGGGCGAGCTGTCTTCGAGCTTCGGGCCGCCGACCAGGGCGGCACCGCGCCGCATCTCGAGCCTTGCCGCCACTGCGCGGGAAAGGGCCGACACGTAGGCCTCATCCCGCCGGTATGACCATATTTCCGATGTTGTGAACCGGGCTCCGGCGGCCGAGGAGCACGGTCCCCCGCCACGGCCGCCGGAGCGCCGCCGCGCCCCGCTATCGCATGGAGAGGTCCGCACTCGCGGCGCCGTTGCGGGTGGCGGACTCCCTCGCCTGCGCGCGGGTCGCGCTGAGGTTCGCCGTCGAACGCCCGCATCGTGATCACAGCAGTGCGGCGGGATGGCCCTGAGTATGAGCGGCAACGCCATTCCACGACGAAGAGAGGGGGCCCCGCAGGCGGCGGCCCCCTCTATCTGGGGTGAGTGACGGGACTTGAACCCGCGGCACCCGGGACCACAACCCGGTGCTCTACCAACTGAGCTACACCCACCATCGCCCGAATCTCACCGGGCGCAGCCATCGTACCGGGTGAACGCGCCCGTGCGGCAGCCGGGTCACGATCGAGTACCGAAATCCGTCCGATTCCCATCCGGCGGCGGTCCGCGGGTGGCTCCGGTGCGCCCGGTGGGCCCCGGGGGCCTGGTGGGCGCCGGGGGTTCGGTGAACGCCGGCGGCGCGGCTGTCAGGAGGCGCGGATCGCGGCGGCCGCGGCGCGGGCCGCGTCAGTGGTCGGGCCGGGCTGGGGCACGAAGAGGACCTCGCGGTAGTACCGCAGCTCCTCGATGCTCTCCCGGATGTCGGCCAGGGCGCGGTGCCCGCCCGACTTCACCGGGGCCGCGTAGTACGCCCGCGGGTACCAGCGCCGGGCCAGCTCCTTGATCGAGGAGACGTCGACCATGCGGTAGTGCAGGAAGGTGTCGAGCTGGGGCAGGTAGCGGGCGATGAACGTGCGGTCGGTCGCGATCGAGTTCCCGCACAGCGGGGCCTTGCGCGCCTCCGGGACGAACCGGCGGATGTAGCTGAGGAGTTGCTCCTCGGCCTCGTCGAGCTTGAGGTCGGAGCCGCGCACGGCCTCGGTGAGCCCGGAGGTCTCGTGCATCTCGCGGACCACCGGGAGCATCTGGTCGAGGGCCGCGTCCGGGGCCGCCAGCACGAGGTCGATGCCTTCGTCCAGCACGGTGAGCTCGCTGTCGGTCACCAGGCAGGCGACCTCGAGCAGCAGGTCGGAACCGGCATCCAGGCCGGTCATCTCGCAGTCGATCCAAACCAGGCGATCCATCCCGTTCACATTAGGGATTTCCGTCGCTGTCGTCACGTACCGCCTCCGGATCCGGCCCCGCCCACCGCGTCACGTCCCGACCTGCCTCCATAGTCACCGTGAGGTGGGGTTGCTTCCAGTCGCGGTACTCAGGTCGGCGGCCGGCTCGCGCCCGGCCCGGCGCCGACACCAGCGGCTGTGCCGGTACCAGCACCGGCGTCGGCCGGGGTGGAGTTCCGGATCGTGAAGGTGATGCTGCGTGCGGGCACGCCGGGGCGCTCCGCCCTTGCCTCGAGCGAGTAGACGCCGTCCATCACGGCGCTCGTCTCCCAGCCGGTCTGGTGCGGGGCGAACAGGTAGGGCGCCACGCTCGCCGTCATGGGATAGCGGCTGCCCGTCGGGCCGGTCAGCGTGTAGTGGATCTCGCCGATGTCACCGGTCGTCTCCAGGCTGATGTGCCGGAAGCCGCGCAGCGTCTCGTTCTCGAGGACGCCGTTGAACCCGACGATCACGCCGGGGGGCGCGGTCCGCGGTGGCGCCGTGCTGGTCACCGGCGGGATGATGCTCTCCGCGTCGGCCCCGGAGTACCGGGTGTCGTCCGACAGGCGACTGTGGTACTCGACCACGAGCACCGGCATCATGATCAGTGCGGCGAGGAACAGTGCCAGGCCGACCCAGCCGCGCCGGAAGGCGTCCACGCCGTGCGCACCTTTCGCCACGGTTGCGGTGAAGCACCGAGTTTAGCCCGTGCGTTACCGCCACCCCGGCGGGGCGACCAGATCAGCGGGGCCTGCGGCCCGGTGGTCTGGTCGGCCTGCGCCCGGGGCCGCGGTTGTCCCGCGGACGCTGGCGTCCCCGTAGTCGACTCACTGCCAGGATGCGCTCCTGTGCGACGCGCTCCTGCCGAAGGCACCGGCCACGATCCACGCCCCGAAGGTAGCGGGCCGGACGGCCCTTCGTGGGCGCCGTCACAAGGTGTTAACCGAACTGCCGGCGTGTCGCGTGCGTTCCGGACCCGCGCGTCGCGTCGGCACGTAGGTGCCGCCGCCGCCGTTGTGAGAGGCGGCGGCGGCACCCAACGAGTTACCAACGGACAATCTCAGGCCGCCACGGCGTGGGTGTGCGTCGTGTCGAAGGCCGGTTCCAGCGCCAGCTCAAGCACTTCGCGGACGTCCGCAACCAGGTGCACGGTCAGCGCCTCGCGGACCGCTGCCGGGACGTCGTCAAGGTCCGGGCCGTTGCGCGCCGGCAGGAGCACCGTTGTGACGCCGGCGCGGTGCGCGGCGAGCAACTTCTGCTTGACCCCACCTATGGGTAGCACCCGACCGGTCAGCGAGACCTCGCCGGTCATCGCCACGTCCGCGCGCACCGGGCGCCCGGAGAGCAGGGATGCCAGCGCGGTGGTCATCGTGACCCCGGCGCTCGGCCCGTCCTTGGGCACCGCGCCCGCCGGGACGTGGATGTGCACCCCGCGGTCACGCAGGTCGCCGACCGGCAGTTCGAGCTCCACCCCGCGCGAGCGCAGGTAGGACAGCGCGATCTGCGCCGACTCCTTCATGACGTCGCCGAGCTGCCCGGTCAGCGTCACTCCGCTGGCCCCGGTCTCCGGGTCGGCCAGTGACGCCTCGACGAACAGGACGTCCCCGCCGGCCCCGGTGACCGCGAGCCCGGTCGCCACCCCCGGCAGCGCGGTGCGCTCCGCCGACTCCGGGGTGTGTCGCGGCCGTCCGAGGTATCCGGCCAGATCGCCGGCGCCGATCGTGACCGGCAGGGCGGTCTCGTCCAGTGCGACCTTCGCGACGACCTTGCGTAGCACCCGGGCGGTCGCCCGCTCCAGGTCACGCACGCCGGCCTCGCGGGTGTACTCGCCGGCCAGCAGCCGCAGCGCCGCGTCGTCCACGGTGACGTCGTCGGGGGTCAGCCCGGCCCGCTCGAGCTGGCGCGGGAGCAGGTGGTCACGGGCGATGGTGACCTTCTCCTCCTCGGTGTAGCCGTCGAGCAGGATCAGCTCCATCCGGTCCAGCAGCGGCGCCGGGATGGACTCCAGCACGTTCGCGGTGGCCAGGAACAGCACGTCCGACAGGTCGAGCTCGACCTCCAGGTAGTGGTCGCGGAAGGTGTGGTTCTGCGCCGGGTCCAGCACCTCGAGCAGCGCCGCCGTCGGGTCCCCGCGGTAGTCGGAGCCGACCTTGTCGACCTCGTCGAGCAGGATCACCGGGTTCATCGAGCCGGCCTCGCGGATCGCCCGCACGATGCGACCGGGCTGCGCGCCGACGTAGGTGCGCCGGTGGCCGCGGATCTCCGCCTCGTCGCGGACACCGCCGAGCGCCACCCGGGCGAACCGGCGGCCCATGGCGCGGGCCACGGACTCGCCCAGCGAGGTCTTGCCGACCCCGGGCGGCCCGGCCAGCGCGAGCACGGCACCGCTGCGCCGTCCGCCGACGACCCCGAGCCCGGCGTCGGCCCGCCGGCGGCGGACCGCCAGGTACTCGACGATCCGGTCCTTGACGTCGCTGAGCCCGGCGTGGTCGGCGTCCAGCACGGCCCGCGCCGAGGCGATGTCGTAGGTGTCCTCGGCGTGCTCGTTCCACGGCAGCTCCAGGACGGTGTCCAGCCAGGTGCGGATCCAGCCGACCTCGGGGGAGGACTCGGCCGTCCGCTCCAGCTTGTCGACCTCCTTGAGTGCCGCGGCGCGGACCTTCTCCGGCAGGTCGGCGGCCTCGACCCGGGCCCGGTAGTCCTCCTGCTCGGAGGACGCGGGTGACCCGTCCAGCTCGGCCAGTTCCTTGCGGACGGCCTCCAGCTGACGGCGCAGCAGGAACTCCCGCTGCTGGCGGTCGACGCCCTCCTGGACGTCGCGCCGGATGGTCTCGGCCACGTCGACCTCGGCGGCGTGCTCCCGCGTCCACGGGACGAGCAGCTCCAGCCGGGCGGTCACGTCGACGGTGCGCAGCAGCTCCAGCTTCTGCGCGGTCGACAGGTAGGACGAGTAGCCGGCGGTGTCGGCCAGCGTGTCGGGGTTCTCGATCGCCTCGACGGTGTCGGCGACCTGGCCGACCCCGCGGGCGCGCAGCACCCCGGTCACCAGCGTGCGGTACTCGCGGGCGAGCTCGACCAGCCGGGCGGTCGGGCCGTCGGGGTCACCGGTGGCACCCGGCGCGGCCGCGGTCGCCGTCGCGCTGATCGTGCCGGTGAAGCCGGCCGGGAGGACCGGTTCGACGGGGGTCGCCTCAGCCCACACGACACCGGTGTCGGCGGCGCCGGGCGGCGTGGGGGCGGTGCCGACCCGGGTGCGGGACACGGCCCGCACGAGCGCGGCCGTCCCGCCGTTCGGCAGCCGGCCGATCTGGTCGACGACGGCGAGGACGCCCATGTCGGCGAGGTCGCCGTCCACCCGGGGGACGAGCAGGATCTCGGCGGTGCGCTGGAAGGAGCGGCTGGAGATGCCCGGCGCCCTGGCGTCGGGTGTGGAGTCGGGTCCGCCGCCGCGGGCCGCGTCCACGGCGGCGCGGGTCCCGGCGTCCGACAGGTCGAGCGGAACCACCATGCCGGGCAGGACGACCGCGTCGTCCAGCGGCAGCAGCGGGAGGAGCCTGGTGTGTGACATGCGGCCTTCATCCCTCGTGTCGAGCGGCTTGGGCCCACTCTCATTGAGCCTGTCGTGCTCAAGGCATCGGAGCGGATCGTTGTTCCCGAAACTGATCGCCCTGGGCGAACGCCGCCGTCTGTGCGAGATGTCAGAAGGTGCCACGGGATGTCATGGGATGTCACGGGATGTGATGTGCGGCCCGTGACGTGCGAGATGTGAAGGTGCTCGAGGTGTCGGGAAGGGTCGGGCGTCCCGGCGGGTTGAGGGGGTAGTTGCATCGGCAACTGTCAGGTCGGGTGGGAGCGAGGTCTCGCCCCGTCGACCGGGCAGGGGTCCGATGAGAGGATCTGCCTGGTTCCGTAGGAGGTCACCATGCCAGCCGTCACCGCCGACGCCCTCACGCTGCCGAGGCTGTCCGCGCCGGGTCTCGGCGATGTCGAGCGCCCGGTGAAGAAGGTCGTCACCGCCCCGTCCGGGCTGGAGGGGGAGGGGTTCCCCGTCCGCCGGATGTTCGCCGGGGTGAGCCTGGCCGACCGCGACCCCTTCGTCCACGCCGACCAGATGGGCGAGATCGACTACGCGCCCGGTGAGCCCAAGGGGACGCCGTGGCACCCGCACCGCGGCTTCGAGACCGTCACCTACATGATCGACGGCACCTTCCAGCACCAGGACTCGCACGGCGGCGGCGGCCTGATCGCCAACGGCGCCACCCAGTGGATGACGGCCGGCTCCGGCATCCTGCACATCGAGACCCCACCCGAGGCACTCGTCGTCAGCGGCGGCCGGTTCCACGGCGTCCAGCTCTGGGTGAACCTGCCGGCGAAGGACAAGTTCAGCGCGCCCCGCTACCAGAGCATCGAAGGGGAGGAGGTCGCGCTGATCGCCTCCCCGGACGGCGGCAGCCTGGTCCGGATCATCGCCGGTGACGTCGGCGGCTTCCGTGGCCCCGGGTCGACCCACACGCCGATCGCGGTGGTGCACACCACGGTCAGCCCCGGCGCGCGGGTCAGCCTGCCCTGGAACCCCGAGTACAACGCGCTGGTCTACGTCCTGGCCGGTCAGGGCACCGTCGGCGCGGACGACACGCCCGTGCGCCTCGGCCAGACGGCCGTGCTGGGCGCGGGGGACCGCATCACCCTCGCGGCGAGCCCGACCCAGGACCCGCACACCCCGAACCTGGAGGTCCTGCTGCTCGGCGGCCGGCCGATCCGCGAGCACGTCGAGATGTACGGGCCGTTCGTCATGAACACAAAGGACGAGCTCCGCCAGGCGATCGAGGACTTCCAGGCCGGTCGGCTGGGTGTGATCCCGGAGAACGCCCTGATGCCGCACCGCGGGTGAGCCTGCCGCTGCCCGGCCCGGGACCGACCACGATTTAACCGAGGATGCCGGCGGACCGCACCCGGTCGTTCACATACGGGAACGGCCGTGATGATATCAACCGGTACATCGGGCAATTCGTGGATCATCGGTCGGGCTCCGGCATGGGCGGCACCCGGCAGCAAGGGGGCGGATCATGGTTCGGGAGATCGGCCGGACCGGTCCGGAGCAACAGGGCCCGCGGCGGCGCGACTGGCCGTCGACCACCCTGCTCGGGCGGCTGCCCGAACAGACCCGGGCGGCATTCGTCGGCCTGGGTCCCTACCGTGAGTACGCCAGCGAGGAGATCGTCCTGCGGGAGGGCGACGGCACCAACTTCGTCGTGCTCCTGCTGAACGGGTGGGTCAAGGTCACCGCCTCCACCGAGAACGGCGGCTTCGCCCTGCTCGCCATCCGCCACGGCGGCGACCTCGTCGGCGAGCAGGCCGGCCTGGACGGCGAGCCCCGGTCGGCGACGGTCACCGCGGCCGGGGCGGTGCTGGCGAAGGTGATTCCGCTGGAGGCGTTCCTCGCCTTCCTGCGGTCCCATCCCGACGCGGGCCCTCCTGTGCTGCAGTCCGTCAGCGCCAAGCTGCGCAACGCGACCCGGCGCCGCGTCGAGTTCGGCGGGTGCTCGGTAGCCGTCCGGCTGGCCCGCGTGATCGTCGAGCTCGAACGCGCCTACGGGGCCGACGCGACGGACGGCCCGGGGCGGCGGGTCCAGATCGCCCTCACCCAGCCCGAGCTCGCCGCGCTCGTCGGCGCCGCCGAGCCGACGGTGCACAAGGTCCTGCGCGAGCTGCGCCAGCAGGGAGTCGTCGATACCCGCTACCGCTCCATCGTGATCCGCGACGTCGAGGCCCTGTACCGGGCCGCCGGGACGACGCGCCCCCGCTGATCGCTTATCGCTGATCGCCGGGGCTGATCGTCGTCGCTCGGACAATCCCATCGCATGACGATGTGTTCCGTGCCCACAGCGTGAACAGTTGCCTCCGACGGACCGTGACCATCGGAGGCTGTGCGTGAACGAGACGATGCCCGGCATCCGGCGGCTGTGTATCGCCGTCGCCGCATGCGACAACGGCCGGGAGGGCCCGCTCCCGGAGGGCTCGCCGGCCTCGCCGCCGCTCGGGGCCGTCCTGGACGAGACCTGCGCAGCAGCCGACGTCCGGTGCGCGCACTGGGCCAACCGGCCGACCGGGGGCGAGCTGGCGGTGTTCCCGCCCGGCATCGACGAAGGCCGGGTGGTCTCCGACTTCGTCCGCGAGCTGCGCCGCACCCTGGTGCGGGTGAACGCGGAGTCGGCGCCGCGGCTGCGGCTGCGGGTCGCGCTGCACCAGGGCATCACCCGCGTCGACGAGCAGGGCTACGGGGGGCGCGCGGTGGTGAAGGCGTGCCGGTTGCGCGACGCCGACATCCTCGACCGGGAGCTCGCGGAGCACCCGGAATCGGACCTGGTGCTCATCGTCTCCGGCGAGCTGTTCGACGACGTGACCGGCGACACCGTGACCGGCGACGACGTTTCGGGCGATCATCCGCCGGACCTGTGCCGCGCCGACTTCCGGCCGGTGACCCTGGACGTGCCCGAGAGCGGCCAGCGCGCGCTGGCGTGGGTGCTGGCCCCCGCTCCGCCGCCCACCCGCCCGGCCCTCGCCTGGCGGCGCCCGGCCGAGCGCGACACCTCCAGCCGCGTGGGGGCCTAGAACACGGAGCGTGGACGTCCCGTCTCGAG
>NZ_JALKFY010000850.1:0-17725 GCF_023242985.1 Frankia sp. Mgl5
GGGCGTCTGCTGCAGCACTGCTCTACATGTGACCGTGACGGTGGGGGGGGCGCGGAGCGGGCCGGCCGGCCGGCCGGCCGGCCGGTGGTCCGGGCGGTCACCCGTCGCCGATCGCGCGCCCCGCGAGCAGGTTGGAGGTGAACCGGGCGATGTCGTGGGCGAGCCCGGGGTGAGCCTCCGGATGGGGGGTCTGGGTTCTCACCAGACCGAGCACTGTGGTCAGGGTCTCCTCGGCGAGCTCGGCCGCCCCGGCGAGGCCCCAGGCGCGACCTTCGGTCGTGAGGTGTTCGAGGGTGAGGGCGGCGTGCCGGTACTCGCCGTCGACGGCGAGGGCGACCTCGCCGTCGTTGGGCAGGTGTGCCTGGGGCACGAGGTCGTAGGCGGGGCTGAGCGTCATCGACCCGTCGGGGCGGTGCACGAGGGAGATGTTCTTCCCGTGCAGGTCGAGATTGCCGACGGCGACCGAGACCACGACGAGACGGAACATGCGCCGGAGTGAGTCGTCGTCGCCGGTTGTCGAGAACACGCGTGCGATGCGTTCGAGGCTCACGCGTCCGCCGTACTTCTGGTACTTCTGGTACTTCTGGTTGCCTGCCGTGCCGAGGACCTGGTTGAAGTCCTCCTGGTGGATGCGGCCCTGCGGGGCGTCGGGAGATCGGTCATAGCGTTCGATGACCACGGCAGGCACGCCCTCGAACTCCTCGATCCACGTGGAGTAGGAGGCGAGTCCGGTGCCCCGTGCGAAGCGTGCCCCGAACTCCTCGTCGTAGATCGTTGTCGGGTAGTCCCGTGACCGCGGTTTGAGGATGTGGGTCGACGGCCAGCCGTCGATGACCCTGTTCCAGCCTTCGCCGGTCCGCGCCAGCACGATCTTGTCCTGGACGCCGGCCAGTGAGGTCTTGCCCGTGGCAAGCCTGTTCCCGAGCGGGTCGCGCTGGACGTGGGTGAGCATGTCGGCCACCCCGGCGGCCGAAAGCGGCTCGAGCGCAGGCTGCTTGGGCTCGCCGGGGACGTCCGGGTCCCAGACCTGCAGGGCTCCAGCGGCATCGCGGCCGTACCGGCGCAGCAGGCCGATGACGTCCAGTTCGGAGACGCCGGCCTGCTGCGCGAGGCGGGAGAGCATCCGTGCCTCGGGCAACAGCTCGCGGAAGAAGTTCTGTCGGCGGTCCTTGCGCGCCCGTGTCTGCACGGCCGTGAGCGGGATCGCCGCTGACAGGATCGTGCTGTTGAGGCCGAACTTCTCGACTGCGGCCTGGCCTGTGACGAAGTCGAAGGTGCGCCATGGGCCCGCGAGAACGCCCACCTGCGTCCCGTACAGCTCCACGACCAGGTCAGCCATCGCTCTCGCCTGGGGGTGTGATGGTTGCGGTCAGCTCCATGCCGGTCGCGCGCATGGCCGCGAAGAGGCGATCCATCACGATCGACGGCTTGCCGGACTCCAGCTCCCAGATGTACTTCTGCGTCGTGCCCAGCCGGCGAGCGAGCTCTCGCTGGCTCAGCCCTGACAGCAGCCGGGCCTGCTGGAGGAAGAGGCCCAGGGACTCGGCGCTCGTGATCTTCCCTGTGTACGCCATTCCCACCCCGTCGACTTCGATATAGACGTCATGGGTCGTGACTACTATATCGAAGTCGATAGCCGTGACGTCGATATCGACGTCGTAGCGCGCCGGTATGACTGGCGGGCGCTGCCAGCACCTCCTCCGTAGCCGGAGACGGGGAGTCCCAGCGGCACCATCGAGTCGGGGAGACACCTCGCCGCACCTCACCGGCGGGGGCCCCGCCAGCGGCCTGTCGGTTCCGGCCGTCAGGCGGGGGTGCGGGTGGTGGGGATGGCCGCCTGGGCCCGGGAGGTCGGGCGGGCGCCGTTGTCGAGCATGTCCACCAGCAGGGCGGCCGTCCAGGAGAAGCGGTTGCTGCCGGCGCCGGAACCGTCGAGCGGTGAGTAGTACTCGTACATCGATCCCGACGACACGATCACGTCCAGGGTGTTGCGGCGGATCGCGGCGGCGGCCTCGGTCCGGCCGTAGCGGTCCAGGCCGTCCGCGATCAGCCAGTTCATGTTGACCCACACCGGGCCCTGCCAGTAGCAGCGAGGCAGGAAGGCGGGGTCGTCGGTCGGCACGCTGGCGATGCCGTACTGGGCCCAGTACCGCGGTGACATGAGCGTGTCCACCATGTCGTCCACCTGGGACTCCGGCACCACGCCCGCGTACAGCGGCAGGAAGCCGGCGATGGTGTGGTGGCGCAGCAGCTCGCCGGTGCGGAAGTTCCGGCTGTAGTAGACACCGTCCGAGCACAGCTCGTTGAGGGCCGCGCGGGTCCGGCGCATCGAACGGGACAGCCAGCGCGGGATGCGCACCCCGGCCTCGGCCGCGATCGTTTCGAGATGCTCGTTGGCCCGGGCCAGGATCGCATTGAAGGCCACGTCCTGCACGAGCGGGACGAAGGTGGAGCGGATCGTCCGGAAGTCGTACCGGCTGCGGCGCAGCTCGCGGACGATCCGGTAGAGCGTGAACAGGTCCGCCGAGGTCAGCCGCTCGTCCGGCGGCACCTCCTTGGAGTCGCGGCGCAGGGCGTCGAGTGCGTCGTCGCCGTTGATCCGGCGCAGCGCGCGTACCGCCCGGGGAGCGACCGGCTTGGTCATCTCCATCCAGGTGGGGGTGTTGTCCATTCCGGATTCCCAGGAGTGGACCAGCGTCACCAGGCCGGTGTCGTCGGGGTCGCGCTCGCGGTAGAGCCACTCGTGGAAGCGCACCAGGCCCGGTGCGAGCCGCCGGTAGAAGTCGGCCCGGTCCTCCCTGCTCATCGCCTGGCCCACCCGCACGGCCGCCTCGGCGATCATCGGCGGCTGGGTGACGCCGGTCGACTGGACCCCGCCGGCGGTCGTGCAGACCCGGTCGCAGCGCCAGCGCTGCGGACCCGCGTGGTAGTAGTCGGTCGTCTCGGCGAAGATCACGTGCGGGATCATGCCGCCGGGCCACTGGCCGCGCAGCAGCGAGAGCAGCTCGGCGGCGGCACGCGCCGGGTCGAGGTGGCGCAGGCCGATGGCGATGAAGCAGCTGTCCCACAGCCACTGGTGCGGGTAGAGCGTCGGCGACGGCCGGGTGATGTCACCAAGGTCGTTGGCGCGCAGCACCGCCACGGCCGTCTCGCGCACCGCGGCGATGTCCGCCGACAGGGGGATTTCCGTGGCCGGCGGCGCGATCGCCCCGCCCGGCGCGGCGCCCGCGCGGGCGTCCACCGCTGTGCCGGATGCGAAGACTGTGCCGGATGCGAAGACTGTGCCGGGTGCGACCGGTGCGACGGCCGCGCCGGGTCCGCCGTGCCCGTTGGTGTGGGTACCGGGACCGCCGGCACCGACAGTGATGGGGGTCACATCGGCGGTGCCGGCCGGGTCGGCGCTCCCGGTGCGTGCGGCGGGGGCGACCGGCGAGGCGACCGCCGCGTGGTCCGCGGGTGGCCGGTTGGTGCCCGTGCCCACCACCGACGGTGGTACGCCCGGATGGTCCGCTTGTGTCCTCCGTGGCGCCGCGGTGGTCGTGCTGTCGGGCACGGTCGCGGGCGCGGCGCCGGTCGCGGTGCCGGGCGTGGCGGCGGGTGGGTTGGAGCTGGATGTGGCTGGCGCGGGCATCGGGGAGACCGACATCGTGAGAGAGTAGCGGTCACGCGGCGTACTCGCCTGGTGGGGGTGCCCGGTGTGGCCCGGCTAACGGGATGCCGTTGCCGTGGGGTTACCGAGCTGGTGCTCCGCGCGGTTTCCGGGCCGGCGGCGCAGGAAAAAGTCCGGTTCGGAGGGCATGTCCGGGCCGCCGGCGGCTGTCGGGCCCGGCCCGCCACGCACGTCCCGAACTTCTTCGCGTCGTTCCGGGGCGATCCGAGGTTCGCTACGTAGGGTAATTATTGGTCGGTTGGCGGAAAGATCTTCGCTGCCGGTCGGCCGCGTGGCGGGCGGCTCCGGGAGGGCTCGCCGGTCACGGGAGGAAATCCCGTTCGGTGGCGAGCGGGGTGTGCGTCGGGGCTGGCGTGACCGGTGTTACGGGCGCGGTCGGCGGGAGGGCCCGGCGCGTGCCGCGCGCGGTGCTCGGCGTGGGCCGCGCGGTGCGCGCAGATGGTGTGAGGGGTGGTGCGGTCGGTGTGCGTCGCGGGGTGCGCCGCCGCCGCGCCGGTCCGTGGGCGAGTCGGGCTCGCCCGTCGACGGGCCATCGTTTCTCGTGGCCCGCGCCACATCGGCGAACCGGACCACATGGGGGTGCGTGAAGGGGCGCCCACCGGGTAGTGCCGTGGTCTGCCGGTAATCCGATTCGTCCCCGCGCCGTCCGGCCGGGTCGAGGAAGGAGTCCGCCGCGTGACCGTGCGAGGCGCCGTACCCTCGCGCGAACACGGTGAAGGTGACGCCGATCTCTGGATTGCGCTCCCTAAGGTGTCACGACAACCACTCTCCGTTGCGAAAGGTCACCGATAGTCGAGGGTGAACGTCGCGCGTCGTCGAGATAGTTGCTCGTTCCCGCCACAGCACACGATCTGCCAGGTAGTCTTCGCGACAGCGGGTTCAGCGGCCCGATGGCAGGGGTCTACACTTCCCAGTAGGCCCGGCGATCGCTGACGTCCGGCTGTGCCTTCACGGGGAATGGTTGCGTCTGTTCAGTCGTTACCTCTCGTGCAAGCAACTAGACGACCCACCCGCACCGACCATCGGATCTGCCACTGATGACGCTGCCTGCCCTGGAACTAGCCGAGCGCACCGACGAGTCACGCCCGCGCCCGCGGCGTACCCGTCGCTCCGCTTCTCCTGTCCGTAACACTCCAAGCCGCACGCTGGCCGCGGTCCCCGACGAGCTCGACGAGCTCGACGTCTCCGCCGTCGCGGAACTCATCGCGCGTGGCCGCGAGACCGGCGAGCTCAGCCGTTCCGAGCTCCGTGAGGCTCTCGAGGCCGCCGACATCGGCGTCGAGCTGCTGCCCGCGCTGATCTCCCGCCTGGGTGCCGCCGGGATCGACCTCGTCGAAGAAGAGGAAGAGGAGCGCGTCACCCCCGGCGCTCCTGCCGCCGGCCGCACGGTCGCCGACCACGCCGGCACCGCCGACCTCGTCCGCATGTACCTGCGGGAGATCGGCAAGGTCCCGCTGCTCAACGCCGCTCAGGAGGTCGAGCTCTCCAAGCGCGTCGAGGCGGGCCTGTTCGCCGAGCACAAGCTCGACACCGACCAGGACCTGGCCGACGACCTGCGCCGGGATCTCGGCGTGCTGGTCACCGACGGCCAGGCTGCCAAGCAGCAGCTGGTCTCGGCCAACCTGCGCCTGGTGGTGTCGGTCGCCAAGAAGTACAGCGGCCGGGGTATGACGCTGCTGGACCTCGTCCAGGAGGGGAACCTGGGTCTGATCCGCGCGGTCGAGAAGTTCGACTACGCGAAGGGCTACAAGTTCTCCACCTACGCCACCTGGTGGATCCGGCAGGCGATCGGCCGCGCGCTGGCCGACCAGGCCCGCACGATCCGTATCCCGGTGCACGTGGTCGAGCAGATCAACAAGATCACCCGGCTGCAGCGCCAGCTTGTCTCGACCCTCGGCCGCGAGCCGACGGACGAGGAGCTCGCGCTCGAGCTGGACATGCCGATCGAGCAGGTCGTCGAACTGCGCCGCTACGCGCAGGACACGGTCAGCCTGGAGACGTCCGTCGGTGACGACGGCGACTCCGTGCTCGGCGACTTCATCGAGGACTCGGACGCGACGTCGCCCGCCGACGCCGCCTCCTACGGCGCCATGCAGGACGAGATCGACAACGTCCTCGGCGCGCTGAACCCTCGTGAGCGCGAGGTCATGCGGCTGCGTTTCGGGCTCGCCGACGGGAAGCAGCACACCCTCGCCGAGGTCGGCAACCGGCTCGGGCTCACCCGTGAGCGCATCCGCCAGATCGAGCGGGACACGCTGCGGGAACTGCGCAAGCCGGCCGTGGCCGGAAGGCTGCGCGAGTTCCTCGACTGAGGAGCCGGCGTCTGGGACGAGGTCGTCGTGTGGGCGCCGGCATCGCGGGCCGGCACCCATGACCGCCCGGGGTGTGGGCCATACGGTCCCGCTCCGGCAGGGGTGGTCGGAGGCCGGATCTTCGCCTGAGGGCGAGGATCCGGCTTTTCCCTTTGCCTGCCTGTGCCGTCCACCTGTGCGTCCCTGCGCTGCCCTGCCTATGCGCCGGTGGTGCGTGCGCCGGCGGTGCGTGCGCCGGTGGGCGCGGCGAGGGCGTCCAGCGGACCGTCGACGGCGATCCCGCCGGCCTGCGTCATCCGCGCGCGCTCGCCCTGCCACCACCAGCCCGGGAACCTCGCCAGGTGCTTCTGGAGCAGCCACGAGCCGGTCGGGTCGCCCCACACGAACAGGGGCGCCGACGGCATCGGCGCGGTGACGACCAGCTCCCCGACACCGCCACCGGGCACCTCCCGACCGGACGGGTCCACGACGGCCACCGCGCACCCCAGCGCACGGCCCGCCTCGCCGGCCCGCACCGGGTCGGTCGGCAGCCCTGTGACCAGCGCGGTGCAGACCTCCGTGCCGCCGCTCATGGCGACGAAGGCCACCGACGGGCTCACCGTGTCGTAGACCCAGGCACCGGCCTCGGGGATGAACGGGGCCCCGAACGCACCGACCGTGCGCAACAGCGAGAGATCCGCGACGCGGCCCGGCACCAGCCCGACCCGCCGGCAGGCCTCGACGAGGGCCACGGAGACGCCCAGGCAGGTGACGTCCACCGCCTCGGCGAGCCGCCACAGGATGGACACGTCCGGGTGGCTAGGGCTGCCGTCGTAGAGCACGATCGTCGCGCCGGTGAGCAGCCCGGAGACCTGGTAGTTCCACATCATGCCGCTGGTCGTGCCGTACCAGCAGAAGCGGTCGTCCGGGCCGAGGTCGAGGTGCAGCACCAGCGACTTCAGGTGTTCCAGCAGGATCCCGCCGTGCCCGTGGACGACCGGCCTGGGCGGGCCGGCGATCTCGTCGGTGAACAGGATCCACAGCGGCGCGTCGAACGGCAGCCGGGTGAAGGCCGGCTCCGCCTCGGCTGCGAGCAGGTCGTCCCAGGTGAGCAGGCCCGGCAGGTCTGCGCTCGCCGCCCGCGGGTAGGCGTCGGCAGACAGGTAGGGCACCAGCACCGTGGCCGCCAGGTTGGGCAGGCGCCGGGCCAGGTCGGCCAGCGGCGGGATCGCGTCGTAGCCCTGGCCGCCGCGGGTGTACCCGTCGACGCCGATGAGCACCCGCGGGGTGATCTGGATGAACCGCTCGGCGAGCGCGGCCGGTTCGAGATCCGGTGAGCACGACGCCCACACCGCCCCGACGCTCGCCGTCGCCAGCATCGCCACCACCGCGTGCACCGTGTTCGGTAGCACCGCTCCGACCCGGTCGCCGGGCCTGACCCCGAGCCGGCGCAGCCCGGCGGCGGCCCGTGCCACCTGCCGGCGCAGCTCGTCCCAGCTCACCACCGCGGTCGCGCCGTCCTCCCGGACAGCGATGATCGCCGGGGCCGGGCCGTGCCGGGTGAGCGCGTTCTCCGCGTAGTTGACCCGGGCCGTCGGGAACCAGCGGGCGTCGGGCACGGCCGCGCCGGTCAGCGCCGGCCCGTCGCCGCGGTCGCCCTCGACGGCGCAGAACTCCCAGATCGAGTCCCAGAACCGGCCGGGTTCGGCCTCGGCCCACAGTCGTAGCCGGGTGGAGTCGGCGATGCGCAGCTGGTGTTCGTCCGCCAGCCACTCCCGGTACCTCGTCACCGAGGCCTCGGTGACCCGTCGCGGCGGGGGCTCCCACAGCACGGTGCCCTCGCCGACCCGACGCGGGGGGCCACCCGGTCCGCTCGGGCCCGCACCGCCGTCCCGCCCATCGCGTGGTTCGTCGTGTTTCGGTCCTTCGTCTGCGGCCACGTGATCTGACCCTAATGTGTCCGGGTTGGACGTCCGTCCACAGCGTCGCCGGGGCACCGGCCCGGCGCCGGCCCCCGCTCACGCGGCCGGGGACGGCTGTTCCGGCCACGGCGGGTGTCGTCAGGACAGTCGTGCGGGGCGTCGCGCGGAGCTACCGTCGTCGTGTGAGCACGTCCGCGAACACCGAGCCCTCGCCGGCCGCGCCCGGAGCGGGTGCGCAGGCCCTCCTCATCTGGGAGAGGGCGATGCTCGACTACGACTTCGGCCCGACCCATCCGCTGCACCCGGTGCGGCTCGCGCTGACGATGGATCTCGCCGGCGCCGTCGGCCTGCTCGACGCCCCGGGGATCACCGTCGCCTCGGCGGGGATGGCCGGCGACGACCTGATCGAGCTCGTCCACGACCCCGCCTACCTCAGTGCGGTGCGCGCGGCGTCGCCGGGGTCGCGGGCCGGGTCGCTGCTGGCGGGCCGCTTCGGGCTGGGCACCGCCGACAACCCGGTCTTCGACCGGATGCACGCCGCCGCCGCGCTGGTGACCGGCGGGACGCTCGCCGCCGCCGAGGCGGTGTGGAAGGGCACCCACCAGCACGCGGTGTCGCTGGCCGGGGGCCTGCACCACGCGATGCGCGGCTCGGCCAGCGGGTTCTGCGTCTACAACGATCCGGCCGTCGCGATCGCCTGGCTGCTGTCCGCCGGCGCGAGCCGGGTCGCCTACGTCGACATCGACGTGCACCACGGCGACGGCGTCCAGGCGGCCTTCTACGACGATCCGCGGGTGCTCACGATCTCGCTGCACCAGAGCGGGCGGTCGCTGTTCCCCGGCACCGGTTTCGCCCGGGAGGTCGGCACGGGTGACGCCGAGGGCACGGCGGTGAACGTTGCGCTGCCGCCCGGGACGGGCGACGCCGGCTGGCTGCGCGCGTTCTCCGGGGTGGTCCCGGTAATGCTGCGCGCGTTCCGCCCGCAGGTCCTGGTCACCCAGCACGGGTGCGACACGCACGCGCTCGACCCGCTGGCCGACCTGCGGCTCTCCCTCGACGGCCAGCGCGCCTCCTACGAGGCGCTGCACCAGCTGGCCCACGAGGTGTGCGGAGGGCGCTGGCTCGCCTGCGGGGGCGGTGGCTACGCCCTGGACGCCGTCGTGCCGCGGGCCTGGACGCAGCTCGTCGCGATCGCCGCCCACACCCCGCTGGACGCGGCGCGGGCGCTGCCCGAGGAGTGGGTCGCCGGGGCGCCGGCCCGGGTCCGCGCGGCGACGGGCCACGACTCGGTCGGCGCCGCCGGGATGCCGTCGACCTTCGGCGACGGCGCCCCGGCCGCCTACCATCCGTGGGACGCCGGCGAGGGCGACCCCGACGACCCGCTGGACCGCTCGGTCGCGCAGACCCGCAGCGCGGTGCTCCCGCTGCACGGGCTCGACCCGCTCGCGGACCGGTGAACGCCGGCCCCGATCCTGGCCTGCCGCGCGACTACCCCGCCCACTGGGAGGCCGACGTCATCCTGTCGGACGGCGGGACGGCGCACATCCGTCCGATCCGGCCGTCGGACGGGGCGCTGCTGCGGCCGTTCTGGTCCCGGCTGTCCCAGCGGACGATCTACTTCCGGTACTTCAACGTCCGGCGCGGGCTCAGTGACGAGGACATCGCCCGGACGACCAACGTCGATCAGTGGGTCCGCGGCGCCCTGGTGGCGCTGATCAGCGGCGAGATCGTCGCCCTCGCGCACTGGGAGGGCCGCCCCCGCTCTGCCGCCGACGCGGCCGGTCCACCGAACGCCCCCGGCACTCCCGGCACCACCGACACCACCAGCACCACCAGCACCACCAGCACCCCTGACGCTGCCGGAAGCCGCGGGGGCGCCGATGGCCGTCCGGCGCCCGACGCGGAGGTCGCCTTCCTCGTCGAGGACGCCCAGCAGGGCCGCGGGCTCGGCTCGGTGCTGCTGGAGCACCTGGCCGCGGCCGCGGCCGAGCGCGGGGTGCGCCGCTTCGACGCCGACGTCCTCAGCGAGAACCAGCAGATGATCCGGGTGTTCCTCGACGCCGGCTACACCGTGGCGCGCACCTGGGAGTCCGGCGGGGTCCGGCTGTCGTTCGACATCGCGCCGACAGCCCGCTCGGTGGACGTCATGCGCGCCCGGGAGCACCGGGCCGAGGCCGCGTCGATGAACCGGCTGCTGCACCCCAGGGCCATCGCGGTCGTCGGCGCCGGCCGGGACCGCTCCTCACTGGGCAACATCGTCCTGCGCAACCTGCTCGCCGGCGGCTTCGACGGCCCGGTGTACCCGGTCAACCCGGCCGCCGCGGCGGGGGAGGGCGCCGTCGCCTCGGTCCGGGCGTACGCCTCGGTGGAGGACACGCCGCGGCCCGTCGACCTCGCGGTGCTCTGCGTGTCCGCGGAGGTGATCCCGGCGGTCGTCGCCGCCTGCGGCCGGCACGGCGTGCGCGGCCTGGTCGTGGTGACCGACCAGCGGGACGACGCCGCCGACGCGCGGCTCGCCTCCGACGCCCGCGCGAACGGTATGCGGGTGGTCGGCCCGGCCAGCCTCGGCATCCAGAACCCGGCGGTGGGGCTGAACGCCTCGCTGGTCGAGCGGATGCCGCCGGCCGGCCGCATCGGCTGCTACTCGCAGTCCGGGCCGCTCGGCGGGGCGCTGCTGGAGGCCGCCGCGGGCCGTCGGCTGGGGTTCTCGGTCTTCGTCTCCGCGGGCGACCGCGCGGACGTCAGCGGCAATGATCTCCTGCAGTACTGGGAGGCGGACCCGTCCACGGGTGTGGCGCTGATGCACCTGGAGACCTTCGGGAACCCGCGCAAGTTCGCCCGGCTGGCGCGCCGGCTCGGCCGCGACACCCCGGTCGTGGTCGTGCTCTCCGAGCGCACCCCGCTGGACGAGGCCCTGCTGCGCCAGGCCGGGGTGATCGGCGTCGACCGGGTCTCGCAGGGCCTGGACGTGGCGCTGCTGCTCGCCAACCAGCCGCTGCCGGCGGGCAACCGGGTCGCCGTGGTCGGCGACTCACGGGCCCTGGTGCGGTTCACCGCCCGGGCGGCCGACGCGGCCGGGCTCGCGGTGCGGGAGGTGCTGCTGCCGGTCGGCAGCACCGCCGAGGCGTTCCGCGACGCTCTCGTCTCGGCCTCGGCCGAGGTGGACGCCCTGCTCGTGATCGCGGTGCGGCTGCCGTCGTCGCTGCCCGGCCTCGCGGCCGCGGGAGTCGGCGTGGCCGCGGGAATCGGCGCCGCCGCCGCCGCGCCGCTGGTGCGGGTGCCCCTGCTGGCGACCGTGCGGGCCACGGAGGTGTCGCCGGAGCTCGGCGCTATACCGGCCTATCCCTCGCCCGAGGGTGCGGTCGCGGCGCTGCGCCGGGCCGTCGGCTACGCCCACTGGCGGGCTCTGCCCTCCGGAGCGGTGCCGGCCACCCAGGTGCGGGCCGAGGAGGCCCGCCGGCTCGTGGCGGGGACGACCGGCCGCCTCACCGACGGCGCGGCCGGCGAGCTCCTGGCCTGCTACGGCATCGAGGTGGTGCCCCGCCGGGTCGTCGGCGGCGCTGACGAGGCGGTCGAGGCCGCCGGCCTGCTCGGCTGGCCCGTGGTGCTCAAGGCGCTGTCCGACGGGTACCGGCACCGGCCGGACCTCGGGGGGCAGCGCCTGGACCTGCCCGACCCGGCGGCCGTGCGCGCCGCGTGGCGCTCGCTGGCCGAGCGGCTCGGGCCGGGCGCGCCGATCGTCGCGCAGCGGATGGTCCCCGGCGGGGTCGCGGTGGTCGCCGGAGCCGAGCAGCATCCCCGGTTCGGCCCGCTGGTGTCGTTCGGGCTGGCCGGCCCGGCCACCGAGCTGCTGGGCGACCGGGTGCACCACATCCTCCCGCTGACCGACGCCGACGCCGCGCGCCTTGTCCGCTCGGTGCGCGCGGCGCCGCTGCTGTTCGGCTACCGCGGCGCCGAGCCGGTGGACGTCGCCGCGCTCGAGGATCTGCTCCTGCGGCTGGCCCGCCTCGTGGATGACATCGGCGGGGTGAAGCACCTCACACTCGAGCCCGTGATCGTCTCGGCGGACCGGGTGAGCGTGCTGTCCGCGGACATCGTCCTAGCACCGCCAACCCCTCGCGCGGACGCCGGTCCGCGCCGGTTCTGGCGCCCTGTCGCGGACCTGCCGGCCAGGCCGGAGCCCCGGGCCGGTTCGGCACAACGTGTCCCCACCGTCCACAATCGTCTGCCATGACCACGCCGTACTCCGCGCAGCCCGCCGGCCGGCCGTCCGCCGGCCCTGACGTGCAGGCCCATGACGCCACTGGCGACGGGCAGTCCGGGACGGGTGGTCCGGACCCGACGGGTCCCGGCGGTCGCGACGGTCTCAACGGTCTCGGCGGTCTGAGTGGTCCGGGTGGTCTCGGCGGGCCGGGTGGTCTTGGCGGGCCGGGGGACGTCGGCGGGCCGGGTGCGCTTGGTGGCCTGGGCGGGCTCGGCGCTCCCGGTTCCGAGTGGGCGGGTGGGAACAGCTGGGCCGGCGGGCCGGTCGGCTGGCCTTCTTACGCTGACGTCACCGGCGGGGCGATGCCCGCCGGCCCGCGGGGGACGCCCTCCGAATGGGAGCCCCTCGTGGGGGACGGCGACGCGCCGGCGCCGGCGTCCTCGATCGGCCTGCCGCCGCCCCCGCCCCTGCCCGGCTCGCCGCCGCCGGGCGAGCCGCCGTCCGCCGGGTCCGGGGGAGTGGGACAACTACCCGTCACAGGCGTTCCCGCCGGTTCATCGCCGGGCATCGTGCCGCTGGCCGGGCTGATCCCGGGGCCGCCGCCGTCGGCGTCACCGCCCGCGGGCGAGAACACGCCGGCGCCGCCGGTGCCCCCGCCGGGGGAGTCCGCTCCGCCGGCACCGCCGCCGACCGTGGCCGCGCCGTCGTCCGAGTTCCCGCCGTCGGGGTCCCCTCCTGCGGGGCAGGAACCGCCCGGACAGGAGCTGTCCGGGCCCGCGATGGACGGGCCCGCGCCGTCCGGGCAGGTTCCGTCCGCGCACGGGCAGGCCGGGCCTGTGGCGTCCGCGTCGCCCGGTGACGAGCGCGGCTTCCCCGGCGACTTCGGGCCCGGTTTCGCGGTCACACCCGGCTTCCCACCCGGGCAACCGCCGCACGGGCCGGCGTCGTCTGACTTTGGTACGCCCTGGGGGCCGCCGGCCCTCGAACCCGGCCCCGGGGCCGGTCCGGGCGGTTCGGGCGGAGTCGGTGCCACCGGGGCGGGCCACGACGGGCCGGTCCCGGCCGGGCCGTCCCACCCGGGCGGTGGCGGGGCGTCCGAGGGCGCGGATCTCGCCGGGCTGGCGCTGCGGGAGGCCCTGTTCGACCAGGCCCCCGTCGGCCTCGCCCTGTACGACGCCGGCGGCCGCTACATCCGGGTGAACGACGTCCTCGCGCGGCTCAACGGCCGCCCGGCCGCCGAGCACCTGGGCCGCACCATGTCCGAGCTCCTCGGGGAGATCGGCCAGGAGATGGACGGCCTGCTGTCCCGTGTCCTGCGCACGGGCGAGGCGGTGACCGACCTCGAGATCGGAGTCGCCACCGGCGGCGCCGGCCCGAACCAGACCTGGTCGGCGAGCTGGTACCCGGCCACCGACCGGCTCGGTGCCCGCGCCGGCGCGGTCCTCGTCGCCCTCGACGCGACCCGCGCGAAGACCGCCGAGCGGGACCACGCCCGCGCCGTCGGCCGGGAGCGGGCGCTGGGCGAGGCCACCGCGGCGGACGTCTTCCACGCCGGCGAGGACGGCGCGCTCGACACCGACCTGCCCCGCTGGCGCGCTGCCACCGGCCAGAACGGCGCGCAGGCCGCCGGTTTCGGCTGGCTGGACGCGATCCATCCCGATGACCGCGAGCGGGTCGCCCGGGCCTGGCACGGCGCGATCGAGCGCCGCGAGCCGTTCGACGCCGAGTTCGGTGTCCCGGACGTCACCGGGACACACCGGACGATCACCGCCCGGCTGGTGCCCGTGGTGGACGGGCCGCAGGTCGAGTGGATCGGTGTGCTGACCGACGTCACCGAGGCCCGTTCCGCCCGCGACCCGCGACCCGCGCAGGACGGCGTGCCGGACGAGGCGACCTGGCGCCGTGAGCAGTCATGGCGGCTGACCTCCGCCCTCGGTCGGGCGGTGACCGTCGACGACGTCGTCGCGGCGGTGCTCGACAGCGGCGGGCGGGCCGCGCGCGCCGTGGGCCGCGGCGTGGCACTGATCGACGAGAGCGACGACCGGCTCCGGTTCCGCTCCCTGGTGGGCACCTCGGACCAGTACGCCGAGCGCTGGTCGGAGGTCGGGCTCGGCGCCATCCACCCGCTCGCAGAGGTCATCCGCGGCCGGCGGCCGCTGTTCCTGCGTAGCCGCGACGAGCTCGGCGGGCGCTGGCCCGTTGCCGACCTGCTCGGCGCGGTCGAGTCGGGGCCGGAGCACGCCTGGGCGCTGCTGCCGCTCGCGACGACCGACGTGCCCTTCGGTGTCCTCCACCTCGGGTTCCCCTCGCCGCGCGAGTTCGACACCGACGACCAGGCGTTCCTGATGGCGATGGCCGAGCAGTGCGCGCAGGCCCTCGAGCGCGCGACCCTGTTCGAGCGGCTGGCCGCCGACACCGCGCGCAGCCGGCGGGACCGCGACGAGGCCGAGGCCGAGCTGACGGCGGCGCTGGCGGCGGCGGACGTCCAGCAGTCGGCGGCGGGCGCCGCGCGGCGCAGGCTGGAGCAGCTCGCCCGTGCGGGCGAGGCGGTGGCCTCGGCCACCAGCCCGGAGCGTGCTCTGTCGGCGCTGGCCGCGGCGGTTGCCGGGGAGATCGCCGACGTTTGCGTCATCCACCTGCTGCCGCCCGCGGACGAGACCGAGACGTCCGCAGCGCCCGGATTGCCGGGGTTGCCTGGGTTGCCTGGGTCGCGTCCGGCGGTGTTCGCGGCCCGTGACGGACTCACCGCCGCGGCACCGCCCGGTGCTCCCGCGCTCGTCCTGCCGGGGGCGGGCCCGCTCGCCGCGGTCGCCGCCGGCGCCACGCCCGTGCTCCTGCCCGCCAGCCCCGACGCCCCGTTCCTGGACGGTGCCCTGACTCCCGAGCTGGCCCGCTGGGTACGGGAGGCCGAGGGGCACAGCGCCGCGGCGGTGCCGATCACGTTCCGGGGCCGCCCGGCCGGCGTGCTGACGGCGATCGCCGCCGGTGAGCGCCCCGCCTTCACCACGGACGACCTGCCCTTCCTGACCGAGGTCGCGGCCCGTACAGCGCCCGCCCTGGAACGCGCCGAGGCCGGTGGCCGCGACGGTGGCGACGCGCTGGCGCTCCAGAAGGCGCTGCTGCCGCGCACCCTGGCCCCGGCGGGCCTCGACCTGGCCACCCGGTACCTGCCCGCGGGCGAGAACGACCAGGTCGGCGGCGACTGGTTCGACGTCATCGACCTCGGCGCCGGGCGGGTGGCGCTGGTCATCGGCGATGTGATGGGACGCGGTGTGCGCGCTGCCGCTCTCATGGGGCAGCTCCGCAGCGCCGTGCGCACCTGCGCCCGGCTGGACCTGCCACCAGCCGAGGTCCTCATCCAACTCGACGGGCTCGTCGCCGACCTCGGCGAGGACCTGATCGCCACCTGCATCTACGCCGTCGTGGAGACCGACACCGGGCTGCTGACCCTCGCCAGCGCCGGGCACCCGCCGCCCCTGGTGGTCGCCCCGGACGGCCTGGTCTCCCGGCTCTACATGGCGGCCGCGACCCCGCTCGGCCTCGCCTGCGACGCGATGACCGAGTACACCGTCTCGCTCGGGCCCGGCTCGCTGCTGGCCCTGTTCACCGACGGACTCGTGCGCGGGCGCGGGCTGGACATCGACGCCGGGGTCTCGAACCTGGCCGCCGTCCTGGCCCGCCCGGCCGAGGAGTGGGACGGCCGGCTCGACGACCTGGCCCGGGCCGCCTGCGCGGCGCGGGTCGGCGCGGGCGGCCCGCCGCCCGGCGACGACGTCGCGCTGCTGCTGGCCCGGCTGCCCGTGCCGGACCCGCTGGCCGAGCCGCTGGACGTCTCCGCCGATCCCTCGGCGGGGCTCAGCCAGGTCCGCGCGCAGGTGCGGGTGGCGCTGGAGAACGCCCTGACAGAGCCGCCGGTGATCGACACCGTGGTGCTCGTGCTCTCCGAGCTCGTCGGCAACGCGCTGGTGCACGGGCGGGCCCCGCTGTCGGTCCGGGTACGGCGGATGGCGGCGTCGAGCCCGGCGGGTGCCGGTGCGGCGGGCGGCGGCTCGGTGGGCAGCGGTTCGGCAGGTAGCGGTTCGGGAGGTAAGGGTGCCCGGCGCATCCTGGTCGAGGTGGGCGACGCCGGCGGCCGGATGCCCCGCCGCCGCCGGGCCGGTCCCGACGACGAGACCGGCCGCGGGCTCGATCTGGTCGGTCGGCTCGCGCTGCGCTGGGGCGTGCGGCCCGTCGGCGACGGCAAGCTGGTGTGGGCGGAGATCGACCCGAGCCGGGTCTGACGTCCAGCCGGGCTGGGCGCGGGGCCTGGCGCCCAGCCCGGCTGGACGACCTGAGAGGGATCGTCGCCCAACGGGCGGCGGAGCCGTGCCCGGCGGGTGTTCTCCGGTGGGGGCGCGGTGGTGCGTTCGCGCCGGCAGGTCCACCCGCCTCCGGCCGGGGCCGCGCCTCGCGTAACGTGAGCGCCATGCCGGACGCGGTGCTGCGCCTCGACAAGGTCACGGTCAGGCGCGACGGGGTTGACCTGTTGCGGGACGTGAGCTGGGTGGTGAACCAGGGCGAGCGCTGGGTGGTGCTCGGGCCGAACGGCGCGGGCAAGACCACCCTGCTGCAGATCGCCTCCTCCCGCCTGTTCCCCACCGCCGGCGCGGTCGATCTTCTCGGCGCGCGCCTGGGCCGGGTGAACCTGCATGACCTGCGTTACCGGGTCGGCGTCGTCAGCCCGGTGCTCACCGACGCGCCGCCGCCCGGCGAGCGGGTCCTCGACGCCGTCGTCACCGCCGGCTGGTCCGTGCTGGGTCGCGCCGACGAGGCGTACGACGACGTCGACCTGCGCCGTGCCGCGGACCTGCTCGGCCAGTTCGGCTGCCGGGGCCTGGTCGAGCGCACCTTCGGCACGCTGTCGGAGGGGGAGCGCAAGCGGGTCCAGATCGCCCGGGCGCTGATGACCGACCCCGAGTTCCTGCTGCTGGACGAGCCGGCCGGCGGGTTGGACCTCGGCGCGCGGGAGGCCCTGCTGCGGCTGCTGACCCGGTTCGCAGCCGATCCGGTCGCCCCGGTCACCGTGCTGGTCAGCCATCACGTCGAGGAGATCCCGGTCGGCGTGACGCACGCGCTTCTGCTGCGCCGCGGCCAGGTACTCGCCGCCGGGCCGGTGGCGGAGGTCATGCTCTCCGAACGGCTCTCGGCCTGTTTCGGGATTCCGCTGGAGATAACGTCCTCGGCGGGCCGGTACGCGGCCCGCCTGGCGGCTCCGGCCCCCCGGCCGCGCCCGCCGGCTCCGGCGCCGGCCTGAGCGCTCCACGATGACCGACCCGGCGCTGACCCCGAGCGCTTCAGCGCTGATCTGAACGGTCCGCAGGACTGACCGGAACGGTCCGCGAGACGGGCCTGAGCGCGTTTCGGTGCGGGCCGGGCGCGGGGCGGGCGCGGAGAAAGAACGGCCGTGAGATACCTGGGCCGGTAGGCGCCCTCGACAGCGCCACGATCATCCGCAAAGGCGGTGCCTGGCCCGGCGCACCACGACACAGGTCGACCCTGTGCGACACGGGCGCTCACGCCAGGCCAACCACCGCTCCCTCCCCGACCTCAACTCCGCCGTGCCGAAGCGTGGCCGTTGAGTGAGTCCATGGACTCACTC
>NZ_JALKFY010000644.1:0-17649 GCF_023242985.1 Frankia sp. Mgl5
CCATCAACAAGCCGGAAAGGGAAAGATCACCGATCTTTGATCACGCCAACCGTCGTTACTGACGGATGTAGGTCTGACCCGAAAAATAACGTGAGGTGGCAGCGTGTCCCGGGGTCAGGCGGCCTCGGGGAGGGGGTCGAAGCGGACGGTGTAACCGAGGGCGTTGGCCTGGTGGGTGAGGCGGCGCAGGGCGCGTTCGGGGTCGCGGCGGGTGAAGTAGTCGCCGCCGAGGTCGTGGTAGTCGGTGTCGTTGGTGAGCATGTGCCAGACAGCGGTGAGGATGGAGTGCTCGATCGCGACGAGTGCCTTCTTCTTGCCGAGCCGTGGGGCGAGCCTTCGGTAGCGGGCACCGAGGTAGGTGGTGTCGCGGGTGCGGGCGGCGGCCATCGCGGCGGTGCCGAGGGCGCCGCCGAGCCAGTGGTTGCCGTGGCGGGTCTTCCCGGATCTGCGTTTGCCGGCGGATTCGTGCTGGCCGGGGCAGACGCCGGCTCAGGACGCCAGGTGTCCGGCGGTGGGGAAGCGGGTCATGTCGGCGCCGGTCTCGGCGATGATGACCTCGGCGACGGTCCGCCCGACCCCGGGGACGGTCGTGAGCTGCTCAAGCTGGTGGGCAAAAGGGCGCATCTCCTCCTCGATCCGCGTCGAGAGCTCGGTGATGGCCTCGGTGAGCTGGTCGATGCGTTCCAGGTGCAGCCGGCACAGGAACGCGTGGTGCTCGGAGAAGCTGCCGGTCAGCGCCTGCACCAGCTGGGGGATCTTGGGCCGCATCCGGGCCTTCGCCAGGCCAGCCAGCACCTCAGGGGTCACGTTCGCCGTCGATCAGCGCGGCGAGCATCGCCCGCCCGGACACCCCGAGAATGTCGGTGGCCACCGAGGACAGCTTGATCCCGGCGTCCTCGAGCTCCTTCTCCAGCCGCTGGGTCTCCCGGGTCCGGTCGGCGGTCAGCGTCGTGCGGTAGCGGGTGAGGTCACGCAGGTGGCGGATCGGCTCCGGCGGGACGAACGACGCTTTGAGCAGGCCGCACTCGCCGAGCTGACACAGCCAGGCCGCGTCGGACACGTCGGTCTTACGCCCGGGTAGGCCCTTGGCGTGGGCGGCGTTGACGAGGATCACCGACAGGCAGTCCTCCAGCAGGTAGAACGCCCCGCGCCAGTAGTCGCCCGTGGCCTCCATGGCTCTGGCGGTTTGGTTTGGCCCCATCCAAGCCGTCACACCACCGCCGGACCACCCCCCGCCTGGGGCCACCTCAAGCCGCTTGGGTTCTAACTGTGGTTGCAACACCAGTCTCGAAAGGTGTTGCGATGACCGGATCCCGGCGGAACGTCCGCAAGCGAGGCCCTGAGCCGCAGGCAGCCAAGCGTGATCACTACCTTCTGCTGATGGCACAGGGCATGAGCAACTCGGCGGCGTGCCGGGAGGTCGGGATCAACCGCAGGACCGGAACACGGTGGCGCTACGGGCGCACCAGCACCGACCACGCCGGCCGAACCCGCTCCTACCCACCGATCACCCAGCAGCCGCGTGTGGTGTCCTCGCGGTTCCTGTCCGAGGACGAGCGGGTGCGCCTCGCTGACCTGCTGCGCGCCGGGAACTCGATGCGGGAGGTCGCCCGCCAACTCGGCCGCAGCCCCGCCACGATCAGCCGCGAGATCCGCCGCAACCGCGACCCGCACTCCGGGGTCTACCACCCTCACCAGGCCGAACAGCGCGCAGTGGCTCGCCGCGCCCGGTCCACCGACGGGAAGCTGCGGCGTAACCCGCAGCTGCGCCAGTTCGTCCAGTAGCGCCTGGACCAGCGCTGGAGCCCCGAGCAGATCAGCGTCGCACTCCGGCAGGAATTCCCCGACGACCCGGACATGCAGGCCGCACCCGAGACCATCTACCAGGCCCTCTACCGGCCCGAACGCGGCGGCCTGGACCGCGACACCGCCACGAAACTACGCACCCGCCGACGGTCCCGCCGCCCGCGACGCCGCCCTGACCAGCGCGCCACCCGCTTCGTCGACCCCGGCACCCTGATCACCCAGCGGCCGGCCGAAGTGCAGGACAGGATCCAGCCCGGTCACTGGGAAGGCGACCTCGTGCGCCACGAGGCGCTGTGTAACCGAGCGGGGGTGGAAGACCTTCGCCGTTGTGCTGTCGCAGCAGCGTAACGAAGCTGGGGGCAGCCTGAGCCGAGGGATGTCGGCGAGGGTGGAAAGCAGCCCCGACAACGCCGGGACGGTCCAGCACTGCCCGGATGGGCCGGGTCCGGCAAGCAAGGCAGGAAGGCGTACGAGAGGAACCAGTGTTCTAACGCCTCTTAAGTCTCCCGCCAGCTCTAACCCGGTGGATTCGGGCTGGTCTGCGACGCGCACCAACACTTCGGTGTTGGGAACTTCGGGGTGGGTTTAGGTCGCTCACCTCGAAGGCCACGGCGAAAGCCTGCGGCGTAACCGTGGCGATGTCGCAGGGGCATAGCTGGGCGCCTCACCTGCCGATCGGTTTGCAGTGAACGTGGGAACCACCGTGAGGCTCCCGAGGGTGTCGCGCTCGACCAGAGGCGGCGGGTTCGGGTTGGCGCATCGTCAGCCGACGGCCACACGGTGGGGCGGAGGGGCCGTAGTAGTCCGAGCGGGGGAAAGCCTCGTGCATGGCGAAGGGCCCCAGCGAACTGACGCAGCTGGTATGCATAGATCGGAGTCACTGATGAATATCGGTGAACAGCCGTGGCCGGACCCTGCTGGGGCGGCCGGGCAGGTACGACAGATGCAATGCAAGCTGCACCGCTGGGCGGTCGAGGATTCCGGCCGCCGGTTTGATGACGTGTTCAACCTCGTTCACCACCCGGACTTCCTCACCGTCGCGTGGGACCGGGTGCATGGCAACAAGGGTGCGCGGACCGCCGGAGTGGACCGGGTCAGCCCGGCGTCCATCGCCGAGGGTGTCGAGGTCGTCGAGTTTCTGGGGCAGGTGCGGGAGCAGTTGAAGTCCCGGTCATTTGTCCCGCTGCCGGTGAGGGAACGGTTGATCCCCAAGTCGGGCAGCAGCAAACTCCGCAGGCTCGGCATTCCGACGGTCACGGCATACAGCCGGGGCTAGCAGTCGATCTTTGGGTTCGCTGGTCGTCGTCCATCCCTTCCACCCCCTGCACGGCCACCAGTTGGACATCTTGTTCAGTAAGCGCCGGTCGGGTGGGGTGGTGTTCGTCTGCGCTCGGGAGGGGTCGGGGCAGGTCACACTGCCGGCTGGGTGGACGGACCGCGGTCCGGCTGCGCAGTGCCACCGGCTGTCGGTGGAGGGTCTGGTCGCGCTCGACGCGCTGACACGCACCCTTCAAGGTCGTTGATGTCGGTGTGTAGTCATGCGATTGTCTTGTGTGATGACTCCACCCAAGAGAGCGAGCCTCGACGCGCTGACCACGCGGCAGCTTCTGGCCCGCCGGCAGCTGCTCGCGGGCCGGCTCGGCGACGCGCAGCACGTGCTGGCCGGGTCGCTGGTCGAGCAGGCACGCCGGTGCGGCAAACCGGGCTGTTCCTGCGCGGGCGGCGCCGGGCACGGGCCGTACATCTATTTCAGCCCGCGGCAGGTCGACCGTGGCCGGCTGCGCTACGTCCCATCGCGTCTGGTGGGGATCGTGCACCGCTATGTGGCGCGCGGCGGCGAGGTCGAGGAGTTGTTGGCGGAGATTTCGGCTATCAATGTCGAGCTGTTGGCTCGGCGGGAGCTGGTCTGACCGGTGGCCGCCGCCGTGTTGTCCGGACCCGCCCGGGAAGAGGCGGTCGTGGTGTTAGCGAATATGACCGTCGCGGCGTTGGGAGGGGCCGGTGAACGGCGAGCACAAGATAGGCAGCGGTCATCGGGACCGGGCCGCGCTGGTATACCTGCGCCAGTCGAGCCTGGCGCAGTTGCGGGAGAACACCGAGTCGACCCTGCGCCAATATGCCCTGGAAGAACAGGCGGTCCGGTTGGGGTGGGCGCGGACGGACGTGGAGGTGATCGACACCGATCTCGGCCTGTCGGGGACCTCGACCCGGAACCGGGACGGGTTCCGCTATCTGATGAGCCGGCTGTGTCTGGGCGAGGTCGGCGCGATTTTCGGGTTGGAGATTTCCCGGCTGGCCCGCTCCAACGCGGACCTGGCCCGGTTGGCGGAACTGGCTCGGCTCACCGACACCTTGCTCATCGACGCCGACGGGGTCTACGACCTGGCCGACTTCAACGACCGGCTGCTACTCGGGTTGAAATCCACTATGAGCGAAGCCGAGCTCCACATCATGGCGGGCCGGCTGCAGGCGTCGAAACGAGCAGCGGCCGAACGCGGCGAACTGCGGACCCCGCTGCCGGTCGGCTACGTCTACGACGACGAACGCTGCCAGGTCATCGACCCCGACGCCGAGGTTCAGGCTGCGGTCGCCGACGTGTTCGCCGCGTTCGCTGCGACCGGGTCGGCGTTCGGAGTGGTCGCCGCGTTCGCCGGGCGCCGATTCCCGTTGCGCGCCTATGGCGGGGCATGGGCCGGTCAGCTGCGTTGGGGCCGGCTCACCCATGCCCGGGCGTTGGGTGTGCTCAAGAACCCGGCATACGCCGGTGCCTATGTGTTCGGCCGGTATTCATCCCGTCGTACCGTCAACCCGGACGGGTCGGTGCATACCCGCACCGTCGAACTACCCCGCGGCCAGTGGCCGGTCCTCATCAAAGGTCACCATCCCGGCTACATCACTTGGGAGGAATATCTGGCGATCGAGGCGAAATTGGCGGCGAACCGCACCAATGCTGGGGAACGGCCAGCGCGGGAAGGTCTCGCGTTGTGTCAGGGCATCATCAGCTGCGGGAGTTGTGGCCGGCCGATGGGAACCCGTTACCACACGCCTGGTCGCGCCGCTTATGAATGCCTCGCCCGGCACGACCAGGCCTCCACGCCCACCTGCCGGTCCATTGCGGCGGCCACGGTTGATGACGTCGTTGTCGAGGCGCTGCTGGCCGCTCTTACACCCGGGCAGATCACGCTCGCGTTGGACGCCGCCGGGCATGTCGCGGACCGCCACTACCGCGGTATCCGCGCCGCCGAACTCGCCGTTGAACGAGCCCGTTATGACGCGGACCGCGCCGAACGGGCCTTCCATGCCGCCGAACCGGAGAACAGGCTGGTCACCCGCACCCTGGAAAACCGCTGGGAGGAGAAACTCGCGGCGCTTACCGAGGCCGAAACCGCGCTGGCTGCCGCCCGCGACACGCTGCCACCCCTACCCGACCAGAACTCGATCCGTGCCCTTGCCACGGATCTGCCAGCGTTGTGGAATGCGTCCACGACCAGCGACAAGGATCGCAAGCGGCTGCTACGCACCCTCGTCGCCGACGTCACGTTGCTGCCCGAACCCGACCGCGGCAAAGCCCGCGTCGGGATCCGCTGGCACACCGGCGCCACCGACGAGATCACTACCGCCCGGGCCGTGCACCCGGGAACCGCGAAACGCACCCCTTCACCGGCCGCCGCGCTGATCTGCGAACGTGGATCCACGACCAGCAATGACGAACTGGTCACCCTGCTGGCCGAACGCGGATACACCACCGGACACGGACGCCCGTTCGACGTCAAAGCCGTGCAATGGGTCCGCCACGTTCACCACATTCCCACTCCCGGCCCTTACCGCGATGGCGAACTCAGCGTCAACCAGGTCGCCGAACGACTGCGCTGCAACCCCGGCGTCGTCTACTACTGGATTGAAACCGGCCATCTCCACGCCCGCCGCGGAGCCGGCAACCGGCTCTGCATCCCCTGGAGCCCCCGCATCCAAGCCGACTTCCAGAACCGCATCAACAGCTCGAGCCACCTCACCCCAACAGGGCGGGCCACCACATCCCACGGCCGCTAACCAGAGAACTGTCGGCGCCGTCTGGCAACATCAGATCGTCGCCGCCGAGCCAAACACGTCAAATCGGACCGGAACACGTGGGCAATCCCACGAACTACTGCGCAGGAGGGCAGTATGAAGCCACCGTCCCAACCGCGATGGACCGGGTGGTCCAGGCGTCCTTGGTGCTGGTGTTGGAGCCGATCTTTGAGGCGGATTTCAAACCGGTCAGTTACGGTTTCCGCCCCAGACGTCGGGCACAGGACGCGATCGCTGAGATCCATACCTTCGGCTCCAGGAACTATCACTGGGTCTTTGAGGCTGACATCGCAGCGTGTTTCGACGAGCTTACGCACTCGGCCGTCATGGATCGGGTGCGGCTACGTATCGCCGACAAGCGTGTCCTAGCCCTGGTAAAGTCCTTCCTGAAGGCGGGCGTAATGTCTGCCGACGGGACGGTCAGGGACTCAGCACAGGCACACCGCAAGGCAATGCCGCGTAGTTAAGGAGGCAGCAAAATGATCATTGTGATTCGTGATCTTCGTTGCTGATTTGAGTACGCGAATATCGTCGAGGGTGCCCGGAGTGTCATATAAGGATCCCTATCCCGGTCGGTAGAATCCCGTTGTGGTGGATTCTTCTGGTCTCGCCCCGGCGTGCGGGCGGCTGACCGACCGAATCGGTATCGGCGTACTGACCCGACTGGTGGACCGGGACCTGGTCGACGAGGTGCTCGCTGATACCGGCAAACGTGAGCAGCGAACAAGGCTGCTGCCGGCACGGGTGGTCGTCTACTACGTGATGGCACTGTGTCTGTTCTTCGAGGAAAGCTACGAAGAAGTGATGCGGATCCTCGTGGACGGCCTGCGTTCCCTGGGATCCTGGTCAAAGGACTGGCACGTTCCGACGACCAGTGCCATCAGTAAGGCCCGCACCCGGCTGGGACCCGAGCCCCTGCAGGTGCTGTTTGAACGCGTCGCGGTCCCCTGCGCGCAGCGGGGCACCCGCGGGGCGTGGCTTCGAGGCCGGCGCCTGATGGCGATCGACGGCTTCGTGCTCGACGTCCCCGACACCCCCGACAACGACGCGGCCTTCGGCCGCTCTGGCGGCGAAAAAAGACCCGCCCCCTTCCCGCAGGCCCGCCTTGTCGGCCTCGGCGAATGCGGAACCCACACGATCGTCGCCGCCGAACTCGACTCCTGGCACATCAACGAGCACCGCCTCGCCGAAAAACTAGTCGACAGATTCGAGCCCGGCATGCTCGTCATCGCCGACCGCGGCTTCTACAGCTTCCTCTTCTGGAAAGACGCCGCCGCCACCGGCGCCGACCTGCTGTTCCGCATGCCCGCCGGCCCCGAACTACCCGTTGTCCAAACCCTCCCCGACGGCTCCTACCTGTCCTTCCTGCTCGACCCGAAAGTCCGGCGCAGACGAGCCGTCCAGAAACACCGCGGATCCACCCTCGTCGAGCCACCCTCCGGCCCCACCGTCCGGGTTATCGAATACGAGGTCACCAACCGCGACGGCAGCGGCGAGCTGTTCTGCCTGATCACCACGATCCTCGACCCCACCGAGGCCACCGCCGCCGAGCTCGCTGACGCCTACAACCAGCGCTGGGAGTTCGAAACCAGCCTCGACGAACTGAAGACCCACCAACGCGGACGCGGCACCGTCCTGCGCTCGCAGTCCCCCGACCTGGTCAGACAGGAGATCTGGGCGCTCCTGCTCACCCACTACGCCATCCGAGCCCTCATGACCGAAGCCGCCGACCAGGCCGACCTCGACCCCGACAGACTGTCGTTCATGCGCTCGCTGCGCGTCATCCGCCGCCAGGTCACCAACCAGGCGGCTTTTTCCCCCTCACCACCTGGCGAACTCCCTCACCGAAACAATCAACGAGATCCGTGAAAGACCCAACCCACCCCGCCGCCACCGCAGCTGCCCCCGCGCCGTCAAAAGAGTCCACACCCACGCCTACCGCGCGAAGAGAAAAACCGACGCCACAATCACCTACACGGACCCGCCACACATAAAGATCATACGGGTTGCCTAACTACGCGGCATTGCACCGCAAGGCGGCATCATTACGCCCCCAACGCACTTGGCAACTTCGAGTTCGAGGTGACGCTGAGCTACCGGCGGCTGGAGCGGCCTCGGCGTGTCGAGGTGGCGTCGCGACACAGGTGGTAGTACTGATCTGCCTGTGGGTGATCGCCGTCGTGTGGGTGCGGGTGAGTACGCCGAGCGGGTGAACGCTGCGGCGGGGCTGCTGGAGGGCGGCGTTCCGATCGGGGACGCCGCCCTTCTGCTGTCTGCGCGGTTTGGGGTTTCGCTGCGGCAGGCCCGGCGTTACGCCGATTCGGCGGCGGGTGGGCGGGTGGTCGTGCCTGAGTCGATGGTGGTGTTCACGGTCAAGCTTCCCGCTGTGCTGGCCGAGCGAATACGCGAGGAGGCTCGCGTCCGCGGCACGACGATTTCGTCGCTCGTGGCCGGTGCTTTGTCGGACTGCCTCGTGTCAGCCGGGGCGGGAAGTCCGGCGGATGAATGAGCGGGCGATCGCCCTCGAGTATGTTTTCGATCGCCACGTGGCCCGGGATCTGTCGATCGCGTATGGAGTCCTGGTCCCGCCGCGGCGGCTGAAAATCCAGACGGACCAGCAGACAGGAGACGCGCATGGTGAACGTGGCGGTTTATGCCCGGGTGTCGTCGGACCGGCAGAAGAAGAACGAGACGATCGTCTCGCAGACGGCGGCGCTGCGTGAACGCGCCCGACAGATGGGGGCGGCGTTGCCGGCTGAATGGGTTTTCGAGGACGACGGCCATTCGGGCGCGACGCTGACACGCCCGGCGCTGGAGCGGCTGCGGGACCTGGTCGCGGCGGTGCGGATCGACGTGGTGTTGTGCTATTCCCCGGAGCGGCTCGCCCGGAAGTTCGCCTACCAGGCGCTGCTGATCGAGGAGTTCGCACGGGCGGGTACCCGCGTCGAGTTCGTTAAAGGGCCTCGCGGGGACAGCCCGGAAGACCAGCTCATGGTCCAGTTCCAGGGAATGTTCGCGGAATATGAGAAGGCCCAGATCATGGAGCGTTACCGGCGCGGGAAGGCGCACCGTGCCCGGACGGGGTCGGTGAACGTGCTGTCCGGGGCGCCGTTCGGATATCACTACCGTCGGCGGTCCGACCAGCTCGGCGCCGGCTACGAGATCGTCCACCACGAGGCGATCCTGGTCACCGAGATGTTCCGCCGCTACGCCGACGAAGGCGCCTCCATCGCGGCGCTGGCCCGCTGGCTGACCGAGAAAGGCGTGCCGACCCGCACCGGCAAGAACCGCTGGGACCGGTCGGTGATCTGGGCCATGCTACGAAATCCCGCTTACAAGGGGACGGCGGTGTTCGGGAAGACGATGGTCGACAACACGCCGGCTGGCCTGAATCGGGTGGCGCGGATTCAGGGGCGTTCGACGCCGCGGCCGACCAGAGTCGTCGACCGGCCTCGTGATGAGTGGGTGGAGATCCCGGTGCCCGCCATTGTCAGCGAGGAGGTGTTCGAGCGGGTTGCGGCCCGTCTCGAGGAGAACAAGCGTTTCGCGCCCCGCAACACGAAGACGACCCCGTCGCTGTTGCAGGGTCTCGCAGCGTGCTCGGCATGCGGTTACGGTTACTATCGCACGTCGACACGGACCTCGAGCAAGAAGATCTACTACTACCGGTGCCTCGGTTCCGACGACTATCGATACGAGAATGGCCGTGTGTGCTGGAACAAGCCGGTTCGCGCCGACTACCTCGACGAGGTCGTTTGGGAACACGTCACGAAACTGATCAGCGATCCGACCCTCATCCGCGCCGAGATCGACAGCCGGCTGCGCCAGGCTCGTGATTCGGATCCCGCCAAGCGTCAGCGCGGACAGGTCGAGCTCGCGCTCACGAAGACCACCACCGCCATCGCCCGCATGATCGAGGCGTTCCAGGAACAGCTGATCACGCTTGACGAGCTCCGCGCGAGAATGCCCGAACTCCGCACCCGCGAAGCGAACCTCCGCGGTCAGCTCGACGCGCTTGACAGCCAGATCGCCGACCGCGACCTTTACCTCGCACTCGCAACCGATCTCGAGGGATTCCTGTCACAGCTGAGCGAGAACGCGAAAAGCACCGAGATCACCGACCGCCAACGCGTCCTGCGGCTGCTCGTCAAGAACGTTCTCATCGGCTCCGAGAGGATCACAATCCGTCATCGCATCCCACTTCGCCAACGAGCATCAGACCGCGACACCCCGGCCACCAGCACCGATACGGAGGGTGACCGAAAGACTGGTTGCCAAGTGCGTTGGGGGCGTAACCTCCCCGTTACTCCTGAACATAGCGCTTCAGGGAATGGAAGAGGCCGCAGGGGTCGAGTACGACTACCGTGGGATGGTGAAGGCCGGCCGCCCAACCGTCATAACGTATGCGGATGACTTTGTGGCCCTGTGCCACAGTCGTGAGCAGGCACAGGCGGTGCAGGCGAAGGTCGACACGTGGCTGGCGGAACGGGGTCTGACTCTGAACAAGGAAAAGACCGCGATCCGTCATGTCGACGACGGGTTCGACTTCCTCTCGTTCACCATACGCCGCTACCATCCCAAGGGCGGCGGAACGAAGGTACTCACCAGACCCAGCAAAGAAGCGCTTGCCAGAATCCGACGGGGAAACGCGGAGTCGCTGCGCTCCCTGCGCGGCGCCAACGTGGCCGCCGTGATCCAGGTCATGAATCCCAAGATCCGGGGCCAGGCGAACTACTTCCGTAACGGAGCATCAAAGGAGGCATATCAAAGCCTGGACGAGCACCTGTGGCAGCTGATCTACAAGTGGATACGCCACAGGCACCCGCACAGGAGTTGGAAGTGGGTCGTCAACCGCTACTTCGGTCCGTTCAACTCGGACAGAAACGACAGGTGGATCCTCGGCGACCGCACCAGCGGCGCCTACCTCCACAAGTACGCCTGGACGCCCATCGTCCGACATGCCCCGGTAACCGGCAGGAACTCACCCGACGATCCTGACCTCGCCCGCTACTGGAGCGACCGGCGGCGCAGACGAAAGCCGCCCCAGCTGGCGAAATCCCGCCTCAGCGCCATGCGCGCCCAAGACGGAACCTGCCCGCTGTGCGGTCTGCCGCTGCTGCTCGACGGCGACCCGCCGGACTCCCCCAGCCAGTGGGAGCACTGGTACGCCGCCGTCGGCAAGGTGATGACCTACACGGACATCACCGACAGCGAGAACCGGACGAAATACCGCCTTGTCCACACCGGCTGCGCCCGTCGGCAGGGAGACGGAACGCGGCCAGCCCGGACCAGCAGAACAGGAACCCGCCCGCCCCTGAGGCGTGCTTGAGCCGTGTGCCGCGACGAGTGGCAAGCACGGTTCTGACGGGGCCCCGGCGCAGCAATGCGCCGGGGCTACCGGACAACCGGCTGCGCTGGGTCCGCGACGTCACCTTCGGTGAGGACCTCAGCCAGGTACGGACCGGTAACGCACCCCAGGTCATGGCCAGCCTGCGCAACCTCGCGATCACGATCCTGCGCCTGACCCGCGTCACCAACATCGCCGCAGGAATCCGTCACCACGCCCGCCACCCCGAACGCCCACTAGAGACGATCATGAAGCTTGCTTGCTAACCGACAACTTTGCCGAGGCCCTGCCCACGACCCCGACCTGCCCAACACCGGGGCAGGTCGCGACGGCGTTCTCCACCTCCGTGCTGTAGACGTTCATACCACCAGTGATGATCATGTCGTTCTTGCGGTCGAGAAGGTAACGTACCCGTCTGCTTCCATACGGCCAATGTCACCGGTGTGCAGGCACCTGCCATGTAACGCCGTGGCGCTCTGTTCGAGACGATCTCGATAGCCGATCATCGTGTAGAGCGTGGATGCAACGATCTCACCGACCTGGCCGCAGGGCAGCTCACAGCCGTCTTCGTCGACGACCTTGACCCGGGTCATGATGCCGGCCTGGCCGCAGCTGGCCAAGCGGTGTTTACCGCCGGGATCGAGGCGGTGGTCATCGCGGCGCAGGCGTGTGATGAAATCGGTGCCTCCGACTGGCCGTAGAGCTGCATGAACACCGGACCGAATACCTTGAGACCGTGTTCAAGACGTTCCCGGGTGATCGGTGCGGCTCCGTAGAGGATGGTGCGCAGCGAACTGAGGTCCAGTTCCCGCCCGCCCGCCCGGTCGAGCACGCGATAGATCATCGTGGGCACCATGAACGTGAAGGTTACGCGGTCCGCGGTGATGCGCTGCAGGACCAGTTCGGGGTCGAACTTCTTCTCCAGGAAGTGCCGGGCACCCTTGAGCATCCCCGCCTGCAGGAGGAAGCCTGCACTGTCCGGTAGGGACGACATCAACAACAGCACCTCGTCGTCAAGCAGCCCCATTTCCATCACGTGGGCGAGCAGGTTGAAGGCGAGGCTGCGCTGGGTGTGCATCACCCCTTTAGGCAGGCCGGTGGTGCCGCCGGTGTAGACGATCAACCCAAGATTTTCTGGAATCGGGGCAATGAATGGCACCGTGTCGGGCTGCCCGGCCAGCGCCTCGCTCCATGAGAAGACCCCATCGGGGCACTCCTCCGGGTCGGCAACGGCGATGACCAGGTCGAGCAGGGGCGGCGCGGAGTGCAGTGCCGCCGAGAGCATTCCTGCATCGGTAATCGCGACCCGGGCGTCGCTGTCGCGCAAAATGTAGTCGATCTCGCTGGCCGATAGCATATCGTTGAGCGCCACCTTGACCGCACCACAACGCAGGATCGCCTGGTCTGCGACGACATACTCGGGTCGGTTGGACATCATCAGTGCCACCGACACGCCCGGGCCGACGCCCGTCTTACGGAGTCGATGGGCAAGCTGGTTCGCGGCGGTCACGATCTCGCCGTAGCTGTAGGTCTGGCCCTGGTAGTGCACCGCGGGACGCGAGTCGAACCGGTCGAGAGCGTCCACAAATAGAGATTTCAGGGTTAGGTTACTCATCGTACGCGCTCCAGGATACTTGCGTAGTTGGCGACCGCCAGGCCGCCCATGTTGAACACCCCGGCGACGGTGGCGCCTGGGACCTGCATCGCTTCCGCGCGCTCAATGAGCTGCAGGACGGCCATGACGTGCTGGGACACACCGGTGGCGCCGACCGGGTGGCCTTTGGACTTGAGCCCGCCGGAGGGGTTGACGGGAAGCTTGCCATCCCGGTCGACGATGCCGTCGATGACCACCTGACCCCCGCCGCCGGGCGGACACAGACCGACGACCTCGTATTCGATGAGTTCGGCGATGGTGAAGCAGTCATGCACCTCCAGCAGGTGAAGATCGGACAGTCGCATCCTGGCTTGTCCCAGTGCTGTCTGCCACGCACGATGCGCGGCGGCGAACGCGAGCGGGTCGCGCCGTGACGTGGGCAGGAAGTCGTTAGCCTGTGCCATCGCGCGGATCCGCACCGCGGGTCCGGGTTGAGTGCTGCCGGGTGCGGCGAGCACGACGGCGGCGGCACCATCGGAGATCGGACAGCAGTCCGTCCGCCGCAGTGGGGACGCGACCATCGGGTTTCGCGGGCCGATGGTGCGGCAGAAGTCGTAACCAAGATCGGACCGCAGGTGGGCGTACGGGTTGGCGACGCCGTTGCGGTGGTTCTTGGCCGCGATCTGGGCTAGGACATCGCTGTGGTCGCCGTACTTGGCGAAGTATGCCTCAGCGACCTCGGCGAACAATTCGGCGAATCCGGTCTGGGTGGACTCACCGGCACGGTCGTAGTCGGCACCGATCAGGGCCCGCCCGATGGTCACGGCGGGGGCGTGGGTCATCTTCTCGGCACCTATCACCAGCACGCGGCAAGCCTGGCCGGATCGGATAGCACGTATCCCAGAGACGAGAGCGGCCGACCCCGTCGCGCAGGCGTTCTCCACCCGGGTAGCGGGAGCGAAAAGCAGATCGTCATGGGCCTGCAGGGCGAGTGAGGAGGGGAAGGCCAACGGGTGCGATCCCCCGTTGTAGGTGCCGACGACGATTTCGTCGATCTGCCGTGGGTGTAGGCCTGCTCTCACGATGGCGGCGCGCGCCGCAGTGACGATCAGTGATTCCAGGGTCTCGTCGGACAGACGGCCGAACGGAGTGTGACCCCAACCCACGATTTCCACATCGTCGCGGTCCACATCGGATCCCTTCAATGCTCAGCCGCGCTGAGTGCGTTGATCCTCGTCAGCACGGTTTCCGGCGGGGCGTCGGCAGGAATCTCACCAAAACGGAGCCCTCGCTTGGCTGCCACGTCGGCACGTCGTGCGGCTTCGTCTGTGTCGGTCCATACGGCAGGCGGGAGCCCGCCACCGTGGCGACGATCATCCGGCAGCACATCCGCTGCCGTCTGGGGAAGGAGCAGCAGGTCGCCAGGCAGCGTGCCGTCGAGCTGATCAGGGTCGGTGACATCATTCAGCCGGATCGCGGTGACCCAGCCATAGTGAGCGGCAGCGGCCAGCAGGCTCGACCAGGCATCGGCTTCGTCGTCGTCCGGCCCGAACGCGGTATTGCAGGTGATCTGCAGCCCGCGAATCGGCCGGTCCGCTACGGTGCGGATCACCTCCAGCAGGCTCGCCGCGACGTCGTCGAGCGCATCGAGGTCGACCGCCACACCGGACGTAAGAAAGCTGCGCGGTGATGGGCAGTCGAGCACGATGTCGACACGGCTACCGAACTGGTGGAGCAAAGCGTCAAGGGTGTCGGCCACCACGCGGCGCGGCGCCGACAGCTCCAGCGCCTCGCAGAGGGCGCTGGCCTCGCTACCAGAGACTAGGTGGCGGGAGAACGGACCTAAGACGCTGACTGCATACACATCAGACCGCAGTAACGGGTGTGCCTGTGCGGTAGCGGCTACCAGCGTAGCCGGCTCGTCATACCAGCGGCCGGGTGCGCCGGCGAAGACCGACCACACGTACCGGTCGCAGTCCAGCCAAGTCAGAGTGTCGCGTCTGGCCCGGATCCAGTCGTCCAAGGCATTCATCGTTCTCCCGCCATCCTTCCCAGTCCCGTAGCATTAGTCCTGCAGCTGCGCGATCCGCGCGTCCTTCGGATCGGGCATAATGACCGGCGCGATCTCGTCCGCGGGGCAGGTGTTTCCGGAGTGCCCCGGAACAGCAGGCTCGGGTCGTTCCAGGAGCCGAATAACGGCACGTTGGCCGGAGGGGCCACGGTCACCCAGTCCTTGACAAACTCCGCATGCGGCTTGCCCCGCCGGAGCTGAGCGGCCCGCTCGGCCTTCCGGGCCGCGGTATCCACCGCGGCGGTCTCGGGGTTGAGCGCCACATGGTAGATTTCGCGCACGGTGTTCATGGACACCAAGTAGTCGCGGTAGTCGGAAGCCACCAGCTTGGGATCGCGTTCGAGCACGTCACCGTAGCCGCCACCGACATCCTGGGTAGTCATGTACAGCTCGCCGCGGTCGGCGAGCTCGAACTGCAGGCCCATGTGGTGCGTCGAGTAGGCCGCTTCGGGGAAAGGGCACTCGTTCATGAGCTCTTCTATGGTGTAGCGCAGCAGGTCGCGCTGGTTGTCCATTACCTTGCGGATGTCGACGTCCTTGACCTTGCACAGCGGATAGGTGTCGGGGCCGTAGCCGCCGAAGACGCCATGCGAGCTGGGGAACTTCGATCCGATGCTGCACACCATCAAGCCCCACATGGCACTGTCCTTGACGGTGGCGATCTACACAAGGATTCCCATCGGGCGCCTCCGTCGACCTTTCGCATGAACTGGCTCACAAGCTTTCAGTAATTGAAGGGTGGTTTCACCACCCTTAGGGGTAGCCCGTGGAAGAAAATCGGGTGGTCGAGCGCCCCTCTCCGGGGCCGCCGAGTACCGTCCACTGACGTTGCGGCGGAAAGTGGTCGCCCGACAACCTGTCGAAGGCTGCCTTCCATGACGCGAAGTGTCCACTCCGTGACCTACGGGTACGTCGGTCAGTGCTCCGATGGGAAGCGCGGGTTGGGTGGGTTCGGGGTCACCGTCGGGTTCGGGCAGGTTGGTCATTTCCGGAAGGTGGGTCGGTGCGGACTCGAGCGTTTCGACAAGAAATGATCTTCTAGATGGCGAGTGCCTTCCCCTTCTCAACCCGGCCCCGCGGCCACGGACCGACCGCCAGATATCGCTCCGGCTCGACGCCACCACCCATCTACCGAACAAGTCAGTCCCGCGAGCACAAGACCGGCAGCATTGGGAGGGCACGTGACGCGCATCGTCATCCTGGGCGGCGGACCTGGCGGCTACGAGGCGGCGCTGGTCGCCGCCTCGCTCGGTGCGACGGTCACCGTGATCGACTCCGACGGGATCGGGGGTGCGTGTGTTCTGACCGACTGCGTGCCATCCAAGACCCTGATCGCCACGTCGGAGACGATGACCAACTTCGCGATGGCGCCGGCGCTCGGGGTGCGTCCGCACGGCGACCCGGGGGCGGAGACGGGCAGCTGGGAACTGACTAGCCGGCCCCACCTGACCCCGCCCGAGGTAGTCACCGTCGACCCCGAGCAGGTCAACGAGCGGGTGCGGACGCTCGCCCGCGCCCAGTCGGCCGACATCGAACGCCGCCTGGAGCGGGAGGGGGTCGAGGTGGTGCACGGCACCGGCCGCCTAGTCGGACCACCCGACCGCCTGGTCGGCCCGCATGCCGTGGAGTCGTCCGACGGCGAGACCTTCGTCAGCGACGTCGTTTTAGTGGCGACCGGTGCGTCGGCGCGGGAGATCTCCGGCTGCGAACCGGATGGCGAGCGGATCCTTACCTGGCGCCATCTCTACGAGCTCAAGGAGATCCCCGAGCATCTGGTGGTGGTGGGCTCCGGGGTGACCGGGGCCGAGTTCGCCAGCGCCTACCGTGCCCTGGGCGCCGAGGTGACGCTCGTCTCGTCCCGGGAGTGTGTGCTGCCCGCTGAGGATCCGGACGCGGCGCAGGTGATCGAGGATGTCTTCGTCCGCCGTGGCATCCAGGTGCTCAACCGTTCCCGCGCCGCCTCGGTACATCGCATCGGCGACGGCGTGCTCGTCGAACTGACCGACGGCAGGACGGTGACGGGCAGCCACGCGCTGATGGCGGTGGGATCGGTGCCACGCACGACGGGTCTCGGTCTGAGTGAGGTCGGGGTTCGCCTCGGCTCCGGGGGCCATGTCGTCGTCGACCGCATGTCGCGCACCTCGGTTCCCGGGATGTACGCGGCCGGCGACTGCACCGGCGTGCTCCCGCTGGCGTCCGTCGCCGCGATGCAGGGACGTATCGCGATGTGGCACGCGCTGGGGGAGGCGGTCACCCCCCTGCGCCTGGGCACCGTCTCCTCGAACATCTTCACCGAGCCCGAGATCGCCACCGTCGGTGTGACCCAGCGGATGAAGGACTCCGGGGTGATCGCCGCCGAGGTCACTACAGTGCCCTTGATGCGCAATCCGCGGGCGAAGATGATGGGTATAGCGGATGGTTTTGTTAAGCTGTTCTGCCGGCCTGGAAGCGGCAGCGTGCTCGGAGGTGTCATCGTCGCACCCCGGGCAAGTGAGCTGATCCTCTCAATTTCACTCGCGGTCGAGAACGGTCTCACGGTCGACCAGGTCGCGCGCACCTTCTCGATCTATCCGTCCTTGTCTGGTTCTATCACCGAAGCGGCCCGAGTCCTGCGCCCCCGAGATCTTTTCGCCGGTTTCGAAACCCCCGCCTGAACCTTAACTTGATCTTTAGCGATCTTTAGTCGCTAGTGCGCTGACCACGAACGTTTCCGGCCGTGAAGTAGGTAGGGGTGGGTGGTCGTGGGCACACCGTGCCTGATGA
>NZ_JALKFY010000645.1:0-17592 GCF_023242985.1 Frankia sp. Mgl5
ACACCATCAACAAGCCGGAAAGGGAAAGATCACCGATCTTTGATCACGCCAACCGTCGTTACTGACGGATGTAGGTCAGAGCGGTGGGTAGGTGCGGGGTCGAACCGCCGCCCTTCCGCTTTTCAGGTCAGTCCATACCGCCCAGGAACGTCCGCACACGTATCCTGACGTCCATATCCGGCAGTTGGAGTACCCCTCTGGTGGCCCGTGTCGCCACACGCGCTGCCGCACTTCCCTGCCCCCAGAGGACCAGCGGCACCACCGCCGAGCCCCGTCCGCACCGCTGTGTGGCAACCGGTGTGGCAACCGGCCGGACGAAGCAGACAGCCCCGCCTGATCGGCCCGCCGGCCCCTGGCAGCCAAAACCACGGCCGCGCGGGGTCTCCGATGAGCGCCGAAGCGGCAGCAGCCGCATCGACGCCGGCTCCGCCCTCGCCACCCGCGACGCGGAGCTCATGGAGAAGGCACGCACTGAGGTTGACGAATCGATCGCGGTGGTCACCGGGCCTCCATGAGGGGATATCAAACGTCTTTGATATCCGGCATCACGGAATGCCGCCGTGGCTGCTGACGGCGGGCGACGTGCCAGCGGCGCCGGCGGCCACCGTGTCACCCTGGGCGGTGTCACCCGCCGCGGTGCCCCCTGGCCCGGCCCCGAGGTCCGCCTCGACTCCGCGCGACACCGCGGGTCCGCAGGCGGTGGCATCGAAGTCGAGCGGCGAGGTCTCGTCGTCCTCCAGGCCCGCATAGGGCGAGTCGTCGCCACGCCGGGACTTGCGCCGGTCGTTCGCCCAACCGATGATCAGCGCCACCTCGTAGAGGACGACCATCGGCAGGCCGAGCGCGAGCATGGTGAAGGGGTCCTGGCTCGGCGTGACGACCGCGGCGAAGACGAAGACGAGGAAGACCTCGGCACGCCGCCAGGAGCGCAGCTTGGCGGTCGTGACGAGGCCGGCGAGGTTCAGCATCGTGACCAGCATCGGGATTTCGAACGAGAGCCCGAAGACCAGCAGCATCGCGATGACGTAACTCAGGTACTTGTTGCCGTCGAGCACGCTGACGAGACCGTCGCCGCCGAAGCCGAGCAACAGGCTCAGGCCGGTCTCAAGGGTGAGGTAGGCCATGAAGCCACCGGCGGCGAACAGGACGAGGGAGATGCAGACGAAGGTCAGCGACCACCGGCGCTCGTGCCGGTGCAGGCCGGGAGTGATGAAGGACCAGAGCTGGTACAGCCAGACCGGCGCCGAGAACACCGCACCCGACAGCGTGGAGATCTTCAGCCGGACGGTGAAGGCGTCCAGGATGCCGAAGAAATAGAGCCGGCAGGACGTGCCGGCGCTGCCGACGCCACCGCGCTTCTCCGCCGGCAGTGAACAATACGGATCGATGAGCCACTGAAAGATTTTCGGCTCGAAGACGAAGCAGACGATCGACGCGATGACGAAGGCGATGAGCGCCTTGGCCAGGCGGTTCCTCAGTTCACGCAGGTGCTCGGTGAGAGACATCGTGCTGTCCTCGACCGTGCGAGTGCGCCGCTGCCGCGCCGACGAGGCGAGCGTGCGCGGCGTGGGGAACCGTGCCACGGGCTGGGCCTCCTGCTCGACGAGGGCGTTCAAGGCGCCGGGGATCAGCGGCGCTCCGCATCGGCACGTGTGCCGTTGTTGACGGACGTGGCCGGCACGGCCGAGCTCTCGATCGGAAGCGGAACGGCAGGCTGCACCGCGGGGGCGGGAGCGGGAGCGGACGGAGCGGCGTGGGCGGGGAGATCGTCCTCGCGCAGGCCCTTCGTCTCCGCCTTGAAGATGCGCAGCGACCGGCCGAACGAACGAGCCGCGTCAGGCAGCTTCCTGGATCCGAAGAGCACCAGGACTACCAGCGCAATGATGATGATCTCGGTCGTGCCCAGGTTCGGCATGGCAGGAGTCCTCCAGTCGCACTCATCGTGTTCTCCGTCGAGAAATGTCTTCGACATCATTGCTCACGCCTTCTCCCCGTACAGTCGGGCGATGACGTCCTCGTAACGGCTGGTGATGATCCGGCGCTTCAGTTTCAGGGTGGGCGTCAAATCCTCATTCCCGACCGTCCACTCCTCGGTGAGCAGTTCATACGTCTTGACCTGCTCGGGCCGCGAAAGTCGCGCGTTCGTTGCCGCGACCGCCGCGGCGACCGCGGCCTGGATCGTCGGGTTCCCCGCGAGCTCGGCCACCGAGGCCGCCTCGACACCGAGCCGCTTCGCGACGACCGGCGCGGCTTCACCGTCGAGAGTCAGAATCGCCACGAGACAAGGGCGGCCTTCGCCGACCACCAGGGCCTGCCCGATCAGCGGGCTTTCCTTGAGCGCGTTCTCGATGCTCGACGGAGCGATGTTCTTGCCCGACGAGGTGATGATGATGTCCTTCTTGCGGTCGATCACCCGCAGGAAGCCGTCCTCGTCGACCTCGCCCACGTCCCCGGTGTGCACCCAGTCCTCGACGTCGATCAGCTTGGCGGTCGCCGCCGGATCCCGGTGGTAGCCGGGTGTCGTGATGGGCCCGCGCAGCAGGATCTCGCCGTCGTCGGCGATGCGCAGCTCGATGCCGCTGTGGGGGCGGCCGACCGTGCCGAGGCGGAACGAGTCGGGACCGCAGGCCGTCGCCGACGCGGTCGTCTCGGTCATGCCGTACACGTCGTATACGGCCAAGCCCAGGCCGGCCAGGAACCGGGCGACCTCCACCGGCATCGGGGCCGCGGCGCTGGTCGCCCATTCGATCCGGTCCAGGCCGAGGCCGGCACGCAGCGGGCGCAGCACCGCCTCGTCCACCGCTTCGAACTGGGCCCACAGCCGCGGCGGCATCGTCCGGCCGGTCTGGGTCGACTCGATGTAGGCCAGCCCGACGGCCAGGGCATACCGCACGGCCGACCGTTTCGCCTCGTCCGGCTCGGCCGCGAGCTTCGCCGCCACCCCGGTGCGGATCTTCTCCCACACCCGCGGGACGCCGAAGAAGCGGGTGGGACGTACCTCGACGAGGGTGGCCGCGAGCGCCGTCGGATCATCGATGAGGTGGACGTGATCGCCCTGCAGCTGCGGGATGTACATGCCAAGGAGCCGCTCGGCGATGTGCGCGAACGGCAGGTAGGACACGGTGATGCCGGGGCCGTCCAGGTGGGCCGTCCGGGCTGAGGTGACCGCCTCGAACCAGATGTTGCGGTGGGTGAGGACGACGCCCTTGGGCTGGCCCGTCGTGCCCGAGGTGTAGAGGATCGTGACCGGGTCGTCGGGCTTGACGGTCTCGCTGCGTGCGGTCAGCGCCGTGTACTGGCGGGCCAGCGCCGCCGGGCCACCGGCCACGGCCTCCGACCAGGCGAGGACCCGGCTGTCGGCGAGCATCACGTCGTGCGCGGTGTCGATCGCGAGGACCCGGCTGATCTCCGAGCGCTCCGAGAGAGCCTGGCACCAGCGCCGGACATGGTCGTCGGTCTCGAGCACGACGATCCGCGGTGCCAGGCGCTCGGCTATGTAGGTGACCTGGTGGGGCGCGAGCGTGTTGTAGACCGACACCGGGGTGCCGCCGGCGAGGACCGCGGCGACATCCGCCACCACATGCTCGATCCGGTTGGAAGCCATGATCGCCACCGTGTCGCCGGGTGCCAGGCCCGCTTCCAGGTAGACCGCGGCCAGCTCACGAGCGCGGTCGCGCACCTCGGCCCACGTGACGGTCCGCCAACCGGTGCTGTCAGCCGGCTCGTCCGTGACGCGGCGATCGGAATAGGCGGGCTCGGCGCCGCGCTCCCGCACTGTGCGTTCGAGGACGCCGACAAGGGTCAGGCCGTCGATCTCCGCCTCGACGGCCGCGCGGGCCAAGGCGATGTCGGTCATCTTTCGCTCCTCCAGGGGTCGGGCAGCCCGCCATCGGACACGAGGCGCTCGGCCGCCTTCCGATCCATCGGCTCCGCGTCCGCCTCCGACGGGCGCGTCGACCGGGCCGCGTCCACCGGCCGTCCGGAAAACCGCGAATCACAAACTGTTCAACTGAAGGTGAAACCGTCGAACGCCGCCGTCACTGGGGAGGAAGGTAGCCAAGACTGAGGATGACGTCAACCTCTTGTTTGGACTCTGCTCGGCATGCTCAAATCAACCCGGTCAGCACTCAGGATCCTGACCGGCCCCGTTGGGCCAGCACCATGACGGGACGGGCACCAGAACCGGCGGGAGAGACCCATGAGCCACGCAGGAGGTTGCTGAGCACGTGCGCCCGAGGATGGCGCTTCGATCGCCGCGACCATCGGCGCGGATCCGTGCATCCGGTGCACCTGACGCACCCGGCGCACCATCGCCGGACGCACCGCCGGCGGGAACAGAGCCGAACCATCGCGCCGGTTTACCCAGGCATGGAGACCCGCTTGCGCCGGGCCCGTGAATCGAAGCGCACCGAGCGCCGCTTTGGGGCTGCGAATGTCCTCCCCTGATCAGCAGGGAGGACTGGCGATAGGCCGAGTAGTCGCCGCAGTCCAGGCATCCCGGCACCCAAAGCATCCGCGGCTGTTCCGAGTTACCGCGCCTAGACCGTTTCCGGCGGTGCGGCGCCGTCGGCACGCCGGCATGCCTCCATTCCGTCCGACGCCTGTCGACCGGTCACCGAATCCGCACCGAGACACTCCGGAGAAAAGAGGGCACTTGTTTTCGAATGCCCCTTGCGCTCTTATTACTGCGAAGCCATGATACAGAGATACTGATCTTGTATCTCTGTATCACTACCTGGGCTGCCGAGGTGTTGAGAGGGAGAAGGATGGCTGAGCGGAGCAGGCGCCAGTTACTGATCACGGGCGGGGCGTTGGGTATGGCGGGCGCGCTCGCCGCGGCGACGCCCGCATGGTCGTGGTCACCCGCGGGCTCGGTGGCCGGTACGGGAGCCGGTCTGGACCCGAAGTACGTGTGGGACGCCGAGGCCGACCCGGTGGTCGCCGGGGTGATCGACCGTGGCGAGACGACCGCGGTCAACAAGCTACTGAAGACGTGGAAGAAGAACGGACAGGCGCTGCCCGCCGGGCTGCCCACGGACCTGCGCGACTTCATGGAGCACGCGCGTCAGCTGCCGACGTGGACCGACAAGGCCAAGCTGACGGCCGCGACCAACTTCAACCAGAAGCGCGGCCTGTACCTGGGCGTCACCTATGGTTTCGTCAGCGGCATGATGAGCACGATCATCCCGCGCGAGGCCCTTGCGGTCTATTACTCCAAGGGTGGCGCGGACATGAGGGACCGCATCACCAAGACCGCCAAGCTGGGCTACGACGTCGGCACGGCCAACGCCTTCGAGCCCGACGGCGAGATGATCGTGACCTGCGTCAAGACGCGCCTGGCCCACGCCGGGGTGCGGCACCTGCTGCCCAAATCCCCGTACTGGACCAAGGTCGCCGATGAGGAGATCCCGATCTCCCAGGCCGACATGATGGTGACCTGGCACAGCCTGCCCACCACCGTCATGCAGAACCTGCAGCAGTGGAAGGTACCGATCGACGCCACCGAGTCCGCGGGCTTCCTGCACTCCTGGCAGCTCACCGCCCACATGCTCGGCATTCTCGACGAATACATCCCCGCCTCCTGGGACGAGGCCAACTCCCAGGCCGCGCAGGTGCTCACGCCCATCCTCGCCGCCACCCCCGAGGGCATCAAGCTCGCCGACGTTCTCGTCAACCTCGCCTCGTTCATCGACGGCAGCCTCCTCAGCAAGCCCATACTCTGCGCTCTCACCCGCTACTTTCTGGGTGACCACATCGCCGATTCACTCAAGCTCCCGAGGAACCTCTTCTGGGATACGGCCTTCGAGGTCGCCTGGGAACCCTTCGTCGCCGTCCGCGAGGGCCTGCTGAGCCTGGAGAAGGCACCGGGAATCCTCCAGCAGGTCTACTGGGCCTTCGACGAGATCCTCCGCCTCGGCATCCTGGTCGTCCTCTCCGGCGCCGACTTCCCCATCAGCATCCAGATCCCCGACACCAACAATCCCAACTACTGACCATCGAGCATCCGGCCCCGCACGCACGCCCCAGGTCCGCTGGAAAGCTGCGGCCCGACCCACAGGCGACGCTCGGCACAGCTGCCGGCGCGCCGACGACTCGGATCACCCGCCCCCTCGATCGTGGTCGGCTGGTCGTCCAGCACGTCAGTCCGGCCCGCACATACCGGAATCAGTATTTCCGGTGCTCTGGTCACCGGTGACCCCCACACCGGTGACCAGAGGTGCCAGAAAGCCGCGCGCGAAGGCGCGCACCTGACCCGGGTCATTGAGATCTACATAGCTGTCAGGGGTGAGGCTGAACGACAGCGTGATACGCGCGAGCACTTCCGCGACAACCCTGATGTCGACCGTCTCAGCCATCTCCCCGGCCGCCTGCTCGCGGCGAAGCTGTGTTGCGACGAAGTCGGACACCGTCCTCAAAAAGCTGCCGCCTCCAGTCGTCAGAAAAGGCAGGATAGCCTCCGGCTCGACTGCGATGAGACCACCAAAAAGAGGATTCGCGCGGGCCGCGCCGAGCGCCAGCGAAAATCCCTCCACGATCCTTTCTCCAAGCGTGTCCGCCTTGCCGGCAGCCACTCGGAGTCCGACGAAGAAGGCACGCAGGTCACGCAGGAGAACTTCTTCGACGAGCAGGTTCTTCGTCGGAAATCGGCGGTAGACGGTGATGCGTGAGACGCCTGCCCTACGGGCCACGTCCTCGATACTGGAACGCCGGACACCCGACCGGGCGAAAATCTCAGCCGCGGCGTCGAGGATGCGTTCGCGTATCTCGTCACCAGCAACCGTGTGCTCGAGGGAGGCCTCGAGCGCGCGATCCAGCAGCGGTTCTCCTCTGGGCCGCCCGCCCCCGGCGGGCAGCGGCTCCCCGGCGGAACTCATAGTGCTTCCACTCCGCCGGACGGTACCAAACCTCTCCGCGGAGGCGTGCACCTGCGCACAGGGCGCAGCCAGGAACCGGCTGCTGTCTTCCCAGCCCCCGGACTTCCGGGGCCGACGAGCGAGTCGACTGCTGGGGCGCCGGCGCCAGGACACCTCCGTGCTCACCGCATCGGTCCACGCCGTCCTGGCCGCGGTCAACCGCCTGCTGCAATAGCCGCCGACCGCTGACCCCGGCAGGCGGGGGCAGGCATGGGGTAGCTGGTCGAGTGCGAGGCGGCCGCACGGGTGTGGTGCAGGGGCAGCCAGCGGGAAAGGGCGGGATCGAGCTGGTCATCGACCAGAGAGTGTGCCGACCAGCACCGCAGGTCGAGCGTTGATGGGACAGCTCCTTTTCACGCGACGGCCTGTTCGCGGCAGTAGGAGCGGTAGGTCGTCGAGGACTGCAGTAGCGACATGTGGGTGCCGATGTCGCCGACTCGTCCGCCCTCGACGACGGCGATCTGGTCGCAGGTGCGGATCGTGGCGATGCGGTGCGCGATGACGAGCGACGTCCTGCCCGCGAGGAGTCGGTCGAGGGCCTCGAGGACGAGGCGTTCGCTGGTCGCGTCGAGGGCGCTGGTGGCCTCGTCGAGGACGACGACGGCGGGATCCTTCAGCATCAGCCGGGCGATGGCGAGGCGCTGGCGCTGCCCGCCGGAGAGCGTGACGCCGCGCTCGCCGATCTCGGTATGGATCCCGCTGTCCCAGGTCCGGACGAACTCCCACGCGTTCGCCGCCTCCAGCGCCTGTTCGATCTCCTCCTCGGTGGCGGTGGGCCGGGCGAGTCGCAGGTTGCGCGCCAGGGAGCCGCTGAGCAGGACGGACTCCTGGAAGACGACACCGACGGCGGCGCGCACCGAGCTCTGGGTGACCTCGCGCAGGTCCTGCCCGTCGATGGTCACCCGGCCGTCGACCGGGTCGAAGAACCGCAGCAGCAGCTGCGCGACCGTGGATTTCCCGGCACCGGAAGGACCGACGAGCGCGACACTGCGGCCCGGCGCAATGGTGAGGTCGAAGCCGTCGAGGACGGGGCGTGCGCGTCGTCCGGGGTAGGCGAACGACACCTGTTCGAAGGTGACGGCGCCGCGGGCGACGGCCAGTGCGGGGGCGTGGGGGCGGTCGCGGACGGCGGGCTGTTCCCGCAGGAGCTCGGCGGCGCGTTCGCTGGCGGTCAGTCCGGCGAGGACCTCGGGCAGGCTGTTGATGACCTGCGTGAGCGCGCCCGATCCGCGGATCCAGAAGCCCCAGATCGCGACGATGTCACCGATCGTGAGAGTGCCCGACGCCGTGCGCCAGGCGCCGACGAACAGGAGCACGAACGGCGCGACGAACGCGAGGTGGAAACCGAGGGGGTCGGCGTAGCGGTGTTGCAGCCGCGCGAGCGTCTCGGACCCGGCCCGGACCCGGTCGGTGCCGTTGCGGACCTGGCCGAGGGCGGCGTCCTCGGCGTTGAACGCCTTGAGGAGTGCGTTCACGCCGAGCATCTCCGCGAGCGTCCCGGAGGTCCGGCCGAGCTCGTCTCTGATGTCGCGGGTGTGCCGGTGCAGCCGCGGCAGGACCAGCAGTGTCCAGCCCACGGCCACGGCGAGCAGCGCGAGCGCGAGCAGCGCCATCCAGGCATCGACCCAGGCGATGAGCCCGACCGAGATGACCAGCAGCGCCGCCGCCCACCACAGCTCCAGGCCCCGCCAGAGCGTCACCTCCAGGCGTTCGATGTCCTGGTTGATCCGGGCGGCGACGTCACCGACGTGGGAGCGGTGGAAGAAGTCGATCGACAGCCGCTGCACGTGTTCGTACAGGGCGCGCCGCAGATTGTTCGCCCACCGGGCCGCCCCGCGCCTGGTCCAGGTGTGCGCGAAGTACGCCGCGGTGAGGAACGTCGCGGCCACGGCGACCGCGGCCACCACCGGCCCCTGCCAACCAGTCCGCAGAAACTCGTGCGGATCCTGCTGGATGCGGTTGAGCACGACCCGGAACACCGCCGGCGTGAGACTCTGCGCGACGGCGTCGACCAGGATGAGCGCGTAGCCGGCAACAAGCAGCCGCCCGCCGTCGCCGGCATGGGCGAACAACGCGCGCAGCGCGTGCGGTTCGGGCTCAGCGCTCGCACGCACGCTGGCACCTTCGCGGCCCTTCGTCACGTCCTGGCGGTCCCATCGAGGAGGATCTTGGACACCCGCTCGCGCAGCTCCGACAGGGCGCGGCCACCGTCAGTGCCCTCGTCGCGCCGCGCGAGCGAGAACCCCGTGTACATGACGCGGCGCTCCTCGACGAGCGGCGGGGTCGACTCATGGAGGGTGCAGCTCAGGTGCACGGTGACGTCGCCCGGCTCGGTCGGGACCGCGACCACCGGCAGGTAAGGCCGGGTCTTGGCGATCTCGACCGGCATCACCACCCGGTGCGAGCCCGCGACGACGCGCAGCTGGCCGTTCGCCTCGCCGCTGGCTGTGACGGCGATCCCCACGACCGTGCCCGAACAGCCGTAGGCGTGCCGGCCGAAGTGGCAGTCGCGATGGAAGCTGACGTCCGACGCGCCGGCGACGACGCCGCGCGGCTTGATGAGCGCCTCCAGACCACTGCCCTCCACCGGGCGCTGGGCGAGATCGTCATCACCGGCAAGAGTTCGGCGCAGCTGGTCCCACCGGTCACTACGAAGGATCACCGCCGTGCCCGGAGAACGTCCGACGAAGTCCTGGAGCCGGACGCAGCGGTGGGTCCCGTCCGCCGTCGTCGCCCACCACGAACGGCCGTCACCTTCGCGGTAGTCCGGGAGCGCCCGGTCGATGTCGTCGGACACTTCCTTCATCCCCGCCGGATCCACCCAGCCACGCAGATGGAGGAATCCGGCCTCGCGCAGGAAGTGCGCGACATCGGCCGGATCGTCGTCTGGCGTGAAGACGCGACGGAAGTCGAGGGGGCCGCCGTGGCGGTCCAGGAACTCGAGCCCGTCGTCCACGACCGGCCAGCCCTCGAGCAGCGTCAGCCAGAGTGAGTCCCAGACGGAGATGTCCCGCTCGCCACCGTCGCGATACCGCAGCTCCCGCGCGGTGATCATCGCGTTGAACGATCGTTGGTTCTGCACCCAGTCCGAGAACTCGTCCTCGCTGAACGTCACGACGAGCGCGCCGTCGGCGACACCACGCGCGACCGCGAGGGTGGTGCCGTCCCCCGAGAACGACCAGGAGTCGGCACCGATCTCGATGGCGAGCGGAGGCGCGTCAAGTAGTTCGATCCCCCGGGCCACGAGAGCGCCGTGGCGGGCGACGAGATCCGGGAACTCGCCCGCGAGAAACTCCTCCATGCCGACATGGCGCAGATCGGCGTCACGACGGGTACGACGATCCAAAGCGATGGGCATACCTTCACCTTCCCCGCGGCATACCTGCTCGGCCAGGATGAAACGCGCGATGCGTAAGAACCCACCGAGCGCGCCTGCGACGAAAAGCCCAGCGACGTTACACGGCATCCCCGACGGATGATCGCCATCTACGGGAACCCTTGCGGTCACCCATCGTGACTAGTACAGGAACTTCTGGTGGCTCCACAGCGACCCCTTGCGATCAAATGTCCGACGCCTGGGCTTCTCGGGCCGAGCCGTCCGAGGAGTGGGCCCGAGCGCGCGCGAGGACTCGGGCCAGCCAGCGCTCGCGTGCCGCGAGGGTGTCGGTGGCGAGCGCGGCGCCAGGCGCGGCGTCCTCGTAGCCGTGGAACCCTCCAGGCCACACATGCAGTTCCGCGTCGCCCCCGCATGACCAGACCGTCGTGGCGAACGCGACGCCCTCGTCACGGAACAGATCGACGGAGCCGACGTCGAGGAAGGTCGGAGGCAGACCGGACAGGTCGGTCGCCCGGCCGGGCGCGGCGTAGATGGACACGTCGTCGGTTCCGACGCGGTCTCCCAGCAGCATGCGCCACCCGACTCTGTTACTCGTCGCCGACCAGGGCAGCTCACCCGCCATCCGGGCCGACGCCGTCCGCATCCGGTCGTCAAGCATGGGGCTCGCCAGCAGTAGCCCGGCCAGGCTGGGACCGCCCTGGTCACGGACCCGCAGCGCAGTGCCGGCGGCGATGCCTCCGCCGGCGCTGCCGCCGGCCAGCACGAGCGCGTGGGCATCGATCCCCAACTCGTCCGCGTGGCTGGCCGTCCAGAGCAGGGCGGCGTAGCAGTCGTCGACGGGCGCGGGGTCGGGATGCTCCGGAGCGAGCCGGTACTCGACGGACACGACGACGGCACCGCTCGCCGAGGCCAACCGGAGAGCCGGGAAGACCAGGAAACGGTCGCCGGTCACCATCCCCCCGCCGTGGGCCCACACGATTCCCGGGCCCACCGTGGTATGACCGGCCGGAGTGAAGACCGAAAGGACGATGTCGGCTTCCGGCCCCGGAACCACGCACTCCCGCTCCGTGAAGGGGAATGCCTGCAGGAGCCGGTCGCGGGTCACCACGCTCGCCCCGCGTGCCTTCGGAATCGCCTCTTCCGTCAGCTCCGTCATCACTCCACCGAAATGGCGGTCCACGACGGTCCGCCAGGCGGCTGCGCACTCCCCGTCCATGGCCGGCGTCGCAAGACCCACAGCGTCTTCCTCGCAATTCTCCGCGGAGACCGCCCATACCCAGGGATCGATCATCGACCAGGCATCAGTTCTCGACTTCTCGCCAGCAGAACTAGCACGTGATAGTGACGGGAAGTTATCATTGTTGCATGCACATGCGCAAGCCCCCGTCACGACTTTCCCGCAGCGGCAGCCGTCGCGAGCGGTGTCCTTCCCCACGCCGCAGTCAGCCGACTTGGTCGCTGTCAGCGACGTGGTGGTGTGCCGACGGACATGCCACCGTCGACCGCGAGGACCAGGCCCGTGACGTGGGCGGCGCGGTCGCCGGCGAGGTACAGCGCGGCCTCGGCGACATCACGGCTCCTGCCCTGGTGCGGCAACGGTTGCAGGCGGGTGACGGCGGTTTTGTCGAAGGCGGCGTTGATGTCCGTGGAGATGTTGGCGGGGGCGATGCAGTTGGCCCTGATGCCGTGCTCGCCCAGCTCCACCGCCAGGCACCGGGTGAACTGGACGACGCCGGCCTTTGCCGCCCGGTAGGGCAGCATCCCGATTCCGGGGGTGATCCCGGCGCCTGAGGCGATGTTGACGATGGCGCCGCCACCGTGATCGACCATGTGCCGGGCGGCGCTGCGGCTGCAGGCCATGACCCCGTAGAGGTCGACGGCGATGACACGTTCGAAGTCGCGCAGGTCGTCGTCGAGGAAGCGCCGTAGCCCACCGGACACACCGGCGTTGTTGCACAGCACGTGCAGTCCGCCGAAGCGCCCGATCGTGAAGTCGACGAGTGCGTGGGCCTGAGCGGGGTCGGAGACGTCAGTCGTGAAGAAGGCGGCGCGCTCACCAAGCTCCGCGGCGACGCCCTGACCGCCGGCGTCGATGTCGGCGATGACGACCTTGGCACCTTCGGCGACGAACCGCGTCGCGATCGCGCGGCCGATCCCGTTGGCGGCACCGGTCACGATCGCGACCTTGCCTTCGAGGTCTCCGGTAGCCGTCATGCCGGAGTGAACTCGATGTGCAGCTTCTGCAGGCCGCGCAGGATGTAGGTCGGGTGGTAGCGGAAGCGCCGGGCCTCTGGGGGGCCGTGCTCGGCCTCGGATATCCGGATGTCGGTCGTGCGATCCAGTAGGCGCTCGAGGGTGATCCGGCCCTCGGCGCGGGCCAGCGGCGCGCCGGGGCAGTAGTGGGCTCCATGACCGAAGGCAAGGTGCTCGCGAGCGTTGTCCCGCTCCGGGAGCAGTTCGTTGGGATGATCGAACTTACGTGCGTCACGGTTCGCGGCGCCGTTGAGGACCATCAGCGTGGTGCCGGCTGGCAGGTCCACGCCACCCACGGTGACAGGCACCTTGGTGAGCCGGAAGTCGCCCTTGATCGGGCTCTCGAACCGCAGGATCTCCTCGATGAACCCGGGGATCAGGTCTCGCTGGTGCCGCAGCCGTCGCTGAAGCTCGGCGTCCTCGGCCAGGACCTGGACGGCGGCGGCCAGCATGCGCACCGTGGTCTCCTGGCCTGCCGCGAACAGGTTGGCGGCCAGGCGCACCACGTCGATGACCTCGGGTGTCGTGCCGTCCCGGTACGTGGCCTGCGCCAGCCGGGTCAGGACGTCCTGGCGCGGAGACCGGCGACGATCCTCGACGTAGGCGGTGAACGCCTCGTACAGGAACTCCAGCGGCGTGTCGGCCAGCTGCTCACCGTCGGTACTGCCGAACCCGCCCTTGGCCTGGCCCGTACCGCGTCGGAACAGGTCGTGGTCCTCCTCGGGCACGCCGAGCAGGTCGGCGATGACCACCATGGAGAAGGGCCCGGCGAAGTCGGCGATGAACTCGCACCGGGAGTCGCCGAGGAACTCCTCGAGGTACCGGTCGGCCAGCCGCCACATGGCCTCCTCGTTCTGCTTCAACCGACCGGGAGACAGCAGGCGCATGAGCAGGGCGCGGTGCTGGGTGTGCTTGGGCGGGTCGAAGGTCGGCAGCTGGTCGCTGTAGGGAAGCTCGTCCCGGTGCGCCTCGATGAGCTCGGAGATGTCGTCACCGTCGAGCGGAACCGGAAAGCCGGGGAACGGGCCCGTCACCGCCGTGCACGAGGAGAACCGGTCGCTGTCGTGGTAGATCGTGAGGGCCTCGTCAAAGCCGGTGACCATCACCACGCCCTGGTGCGGCTCCCGCGACACGGGACACCGCGCCCGCAGCGCGTCGTAATAGGGGTAGGGGTCCACCACCAGCTCTCTACTGGTGAAGAAGTCCGTTCCATCGATGTCGACCACGCGCGTCTCCGATTCAACAAGCTTCGTTCAGCGGCGAGGCGCGTCGGCCCCGGCCTGTCGACCTGAGCCGGCCTACTTCTCCCCGAAGGCGGGGATGATCGGCGACAGGTCGAAGATCGTGCGGATGCCCGGCTCGGCCTCGACGATGTACGGGATCGTGTTCACGGCCGGGGTCGCGGTGTAGCCGGCCAGGTGTTCGGAGTACCCCTCGTCGGTCGTCCCGTAGGTGACCCGGACCTGCATCGGCGCGTCGCCCTTGGTGGTGAACAGCCAGCCCTCGCCGCCCATGTTCCAGTCCTGGTCGAGATGCTGAGTGCAGAACCAGTGCGCCCGGAAGGTCATGAACGGTCTGCCGTTGCGCATGCCCGCGAGGCTGATCCGCTGGGCGGCCATCGTGCCCTTCTCGATGACGTAGCCGTCCGAGAGGGTGTAGGGCTCGGTGGCGCGAGCGACTTCCGCTCGCACCTCCCAGCCCTCGAGCGGGAGTCCGATCGCGTCGGCGAGGGCGGCGAGCGACTGCTGGTAGCCCACGAAGGCGGTTTCCATCCGCCCGGCGGGCACCTCGGTGGTGGCGACCGGCGTGCCGAACCCCATCAGCTTGATCATGTCGGGCCCGACCGAGGCCGGGATGTCGGCGTACTCGTCGATGGTCAGCTCGTCCAGGCGCCGCATGGGGTAAGTGAGCGTCAGCGGCATCGTGGTGGTGCTGTAGCCCGGGCTGCTGCCCGTGGCGTGGATCGATGTTCCGCCCTGCTGGCACGCCTCCTCGATGCGGGCCCGGATGGTCGGGTCCATCGTCGAGGCGTAGAAGAACTCGCTACGCGTGGTGATGACGTTGATGCCGGAGCTGAGCAGTCGCGTCAGGTCGTCGAGGTCGAAGCCCTCCTGCATGTACAGCACGCAGTCAGGCTGGAGCGCCACCACGTCGTCGATGTCCTGGGTGGCGAGGATGCCGACCGGGTCGATCCCGGCCAGGACGCCGGCATCCTGACCCACCTTGCTGTCCGAGTAGACGTAGAGCCCCACCAGCTCTAAGCGCGGGTGCTCGACGACGCCGCGGATGGCCTTCTTCCCCATCCGCCCCGCCGCCCACTGGACGACGCGGTACGTCTTGTCCGAGTGCTGATGCCAGTTCGACTGCCCCTTGGCCATCAAGGTCCTCTCGCCTGACCGGGTCGCCCGCTCACCGCTTGTCGACCGGGCTCACGGCCTCGTTGATGTTGAAAATGACAGTAGCAGACAGAAAACTTCCACGTCTAGGGACGGCTGGCAGGTGTACCTGAGAGACCAAGAACGCCCTATGACATGGGAAGATCCCCGCCCATCCGCCCACCGCAGCATGGTCACTAAGAACGTTCCGCAGTGTCATAGAATGATGTTCCAGGGTCGAAGGGGAGAAGGGGCATCCGGTGGAGGGCAAAACAGGCGTAGAGGTCGGCGGGCGCAAGAGCGAGATGACCCGTCAGCGACTGCTCGTCGCCGCGCACCACCGGTTCCGCACCCACGGCTACGTCGCGACCACCGCCGCGGCGATCGCCGAGGACGCCGGTGTGACCGAGCGCACATTTTTTCGCTACTTCCCCGCCAAATCCGACGTGCTCGTCGACGACTGGCGGGTCCGGCGCAAGCTGTTGAAAGACGTGCTCGCCACCTCGGACGCGCCCGAGCTGCTCGAGGTGGCGCGCGCGGCCATGCGCGAGTTCACCGACCACCTGCGCGCAAGCATCGAGGCCGGGCGCGACAGCGTGCTCCGCGTCCTCAACGAGCGGGAGGCCTCGGCCGCGGTGCTGGAGGTGCTCCTGGCGGTGGAACACGACCTGACGAAGGAGCTCGCCCGGCGCGCCGGCCGGTCCTCCGAGGACTTCGAGGTGCGACTGGCGGCGTACGCGACGGTCGGGGTGTTCCGGGCGGCGCTGCGTGCGGTGGTCGCACTGGGCATGGCCAGCTACATCACCGCGCTCGTCGACGACGGGATGGAACGACTGAGGCCGCTCTACGCGGGCCTCGACCGGGCCCCGTCTCGCCCAGGTGGGCGGCCGGACACGCCATGACGGTCGGATCCCGACTCCGACAGTCTTGACAGCCACTGACATTTCCAGCAGTCTTCGTCGTCATCCACCGCATGCGCGGAACTCTCCCAAGGGGATGCGACGTGACCCTGACCAGCGACACCTTTGTCGATCAACTCAAGATCTGCGACGTGGACGCGCACGTACTCGAGCCGCCGGACCTCTGGACGTCCCGGATGTCGAAGAAGTGGGGCGACGAGGTGCCGCACATCGTGCGGAGCAACAACAGGGACACCTGGTACATCGGCGACACCAGGGTCGGCACCGCGGTCGGCGGTCAGGCACAGGCGGGGTGGAAGGCGCCCTACCCCGACGCGCCGCTCTCCTACGAGGACGCGCATCCCGGCGCCTGGAAGGCCGACGAGCGCCTCGCCTGGATGGATGAGAACGGCATCCACTCGCAGGTGCTCTACCCGAACATGATCGCGTTCCACACGGTCCGGCTGCTGGCCTTAGACCCACAGCTCCGTCTCGAGATCGTCCAGGCGTTCAACGACTTCCTGAGCGAGTTCTGCTCGGCGGCTCCGGATCGGCTCATCGCGCTCACCAACCTTCCCTGGTGGGATCTCGATCAGAGCATCGCCGAGCTCGAGCGTTGCCACAGCCTCGGTCACAAGGGCCTCAACTTCGGCTGGCAGTTCGAGAAGGCCGGCCTGCCGCCGCTGCGCTCGGATCACTGGGAGCCGCTACTGAAGACGTGTGAAGAGATGGGCATATCCGTCAACTTCCACACGGCCTTCAACGAGTCCTTCGAAGAGGACCAGGGGCTCGTGGCCAACGCGGAGTCCTTCAGCACCCTGGACCTCGCCAAGATCTCCGCTCAGTCCATGCTCGCGAACGCCAACTGCATCTCAGAACTGATCCTCGGTCGCCTCTGCGAGCGCTACCCGACGCTGAAGTTCGTCTCGGTGGAAAGCGGAATCGGCTACATCCCCTTCCTGCTCGATTCGCTCGACTGGCAGTGGAGCACCCTTTCCACCCACCTCGACTATCCGGACATGCTGCTGCCGTCGGAGTACTTCCGGCGACAGATCTACGCCACGTTCTGGTTCGACCCCCATGTGGGCGCGCCGGCGGAGCTCTACCCGGACAACTTCATGTTCGAGACCGACTTCCCGCACTCCACCTGCCTCGCGCCGGCGCCGAACTCCAGCGCCACCGGACCGCGAGAGACGATCAACAAGAACCTCAGCGAACTACCCACGGATCTTGTGCGCAAGGTGCTGCACGGCAACGCTGCCCACGTCTACAACCTCTGATTCGGGGATCCACGTGCGACTACTCATCACCGGAGTCAGCGACGACGGCAGCTCATGCGTGGTCGAGGATCGGACGCCGAGCGAGGTGCCCTTCGAGGAGGGCGGAATCATCGTCGTGCAGGCGGCCAGGACCACGTCCTCTCCGCCTCCCTCGCGCCCGCCGGGAAAGGGTCACCTGGTCAAGGTCGAGGCCACGCCCGGCACGGCCGGCTGGAACTTCATCAAGTTTCCTCCGCGGACCACGACCGGGCTTCACCACACCGACAGCCTCGACTTCAACGTCATCCTGGAGGGCAGCGTTGACCTGATCCTGGGCGACGGGCCGCACCGGCTCGGTCCCGGCGACGCGGTGGTGATCAACGGCGTCGACCACGGGTGGCAGACACACGAGTCCGCCTGCCGCATGAGCGGGGTCGTCATCGCCACACCTCCACTAATCTGAACCGCCCCGGGTCGAATGGAGGCTTGATTCTCTGAGAGGATCGAGTCATGGCACGTCCTTCCCCTTACCCCGCCGAGCTGCGGCGTCGTGCG
>NZ_JALKFY010000646.1:0-17320 GCF_023242985.1 Frankia sp. Mgl5
GGAACTCCTCCGTGTACGGCGGTTGCGATCTCGACACCTGTACTCCTCCCTGGGACCATTATCCCAAAGAGCCCAGGCGTGAACAGGAACGGGTCAACTTCAGTCTGAACGGAACGTAGCCGTTTCAGGCCGCGCATCGGCCGTAGCCGTGCCTTCAACCGGCCATGATCGGCCTCGATCCGATTGTTCTCCCGTGCGGCGTCGACATGGCAGGCCTCGGGAAGCAGCTCATCGAGGAGCCGCGGATAGACAGGTGCCTTGTCGGTGGTCACCTCGTCCGGCCGGCGGCCATGGGGCAGCGCCCGAGCGAGGAACCTGCGGGCGGCGGCCTGGTCGCGGCGGGTGCTGGCGAGGACGTCAACAACCTGGCCGTGCTGGTCAACGGCCCGGTACAGGTAGGTCCACCGGCCCGCGACCTTGACGTACGTCTCATCTACAAACCACCTATCACCCGGCCGATGCCGACACGGTCGGGCCGTCTCGGCGAGCAGGGGCGTGAAGCGCTGCACGCAACAGGTCAGCGAAGTTCACTTCTCGCTCCCACGCGGATTGATCTTGCTTGGCCCCGGGGGGAGGTGTTCGCGGCGGCGTGCGCGGCCCTGGGCTGGACTGCCGGGGGTGCGGTCCGTCAGTACGGCTCGGACCTGTGGGCCTGGTGGGCGGCACTGCGTCTGGTCCGTTCCGGCCGGTATGACGTGGTCGTGGTCGACACGATGGATCGGCTGGCGGACACCGAACCCGGCCGGCTCGCGGCGTTGGAAATGCTGCGCTGCGCGGGGGTGCGGCTCCTGGTGGCCCGGGACGGCACGGACACCGCCGATCCGGTGGGAGCGGGTCTGGTGGCATCGCTGCTGACCGTGTAACCCCGGTCCGGCACGAATGTAGAGACACGGATGGATGAGTAGTCGGCCGTCTAGTTGAGCACCGCATGAGCAGCCGGCCATGAGCTATTTGAGAGTTACTCGCAGTGACGTTACGCCGCCGTCGGTGTACCCGACTGATCCGTCGGGCTTCGCGGGAGCTGTCGACGGCGCCGGGCTCGTCCTGGCCTTCGGAGGCGTCGAGGCGGTTGGTGGGCTGGGGGTTATGGACGGGCTTGCCGTGACCGTATGATCTCAACCATGTCGTCGCGCCTCGACAAATCGTGGCGGGTGCTCGCCAGTCACCAGACCTTCGAAGCCGATCGCTGTGTCGACGTCTTCAAGCGCCCCGAGGGGACGTTCGGATTCGAGGAGTTCCGCAGGGACCCCGAGGACATGGGCGCGTGGACGCCGGTCAGTTACTTCTCTGGCCGGGAGTACCCGACGGAAGAGGAGACCATTGATGCCGCGTGCGAAGCGGTGCCGTGGCTCGGACCACTCGTCGGCCGTTGATCGCTCACGATGAGTAACTGATCTTCCCGGAACGAGGCGTCTGGCCTGGGCGAAGAGACGTGAAGTGCTGCACCCACCGGTACACCGTGACGTGATCAACCTCGATGCCACGTTCGGCCAGTAGTTCCTCGACGTCTCGGTACGACAGCGCGAACCGCAGGTACCAGCGAACAGCCAGCACGATCACCTCGGGTGGGAACCGGAACCCGGCGAACTCTAATGTCGGGGCCGGTGGACGGGCACGACGGCGACGCATCACTCGATCATGACCGATCGGCCGTCGCGTGATGGCGGACTTCGCCGATGCAACAGAGCCATACCGCGTGGCATCGCCCAGGTCGTAGCCCGCGCCGTGTGACGCAAGATCCAGACGACCGCTACCAGGACGCCCAAGCCCTGACGGGGTGGGGTTCTCTGCCGACGCGATCGAGGGGTATGGGAGTCTTTCTGAGGTGCTGCCCGTTTCCCGGACACTGACGTAGCGGGACTGTACCAGCTTTATGCTGCTTCCTTCGCTGAGACCTGGGTTGCGTGGTATGCGCGTTCGATGTGTTCTGGGGTGCGGTAGCCGAGAGTGGAGTGGAGTCGCTGCCGGTTGTAGAAGACCTCGATGTACTCGGCGATCGCGGTACGCGCGGCGCGGCGGGTCGGATAGGTTTCCCGGTAGACGAGCTCGTTCTTGAGTGTCCCGAAGAACGATTCCGCTGCGGAATTGTCCCAGCACACTCCGGTGGCGCCGATCGATGGGCGCGCGCCGTGGCGTTTCAGGACGCGATGATAGGCATCCGACGTATATTGCGCGCCGCGATCGGAGTGAAAAATCGCGTTCTGGGTGAGGGTGGTGCGGGAGGTGGCCATGATGAACGCGTCGATGATGAGTTCGGTGCGCATGTGGGAGGCCATCGACCAGCCGAGGACTTTACGGGAGTAGCAGTCGATGACAGTGGCGAGGTACAGCCATCCTTCACCGGTACGGATGTAGGTGATGTCCCCGATGAGCTTCTCGCCGGGGCGGGTGGCGGTGAAGTCGCGGCGGACGTGGTCGGCGGGCGCCGGGGCCTGGCCGGGGATGGTGGTGCGACGGTAGGCCCTGGGCTGGCAGGCTTCCAGCCCTGCCCGGCGCATGATCCGCCGGGCGAGGCGGACCGAGACGCGCAGGCCGGAGGCGGTCAGGGCGGCGGCGATCCGCCGGGCGCCGTAGGTCTGGCGGGAGGCGGCGAACACCGCCCGCACGTGGGTGTCGAGGGTGGTGTGCCGTCGGGTCCGGGTCGACGCCGGCCGTCGATGCCAGTCGTAGAAACCGGACGTGGACACGACGAGCCACTGGCACATCTTGGATATCGGGTAGTTGTCCTTCTCCGCGGCGATCAGCGTGTACTTGTCGGTCACTGATGGCGTTGCGCGAAGAAGGCGGTCGCTTTTGAGAGAAACTCACGCTCCATCCGGAGTTCCCGGTTCTCCTTCTCCAGCTCGCGGAGCCGGGCCCGTTCGGACATTGACAGCGGCTCGTCTTCGCCTTGGTGTGCCCGCCGCCAGGTCGCGACCCAGCTCCCCAACGTTCCCTCGTTGATACCGAGATCTTTCGCGACCGCCGATGCGGGACGGCCCGAATCGATGACGAGTTTCACCGCCTCGTCCTTGTACTCGGGCGTGAACCGCCTGCGTGACTGACTCATTGATCTCCTCCGTTCACGGATCAATTATCCCCTATGGGGATAACAGTCCGAAGAACGGGGCCCACCTCACGTCTCTCCGCTGAGATCATCGATCAGTGAAATGATGGTCTTCTGCGCCATGAGAATTCCCCTTGCATACCTGCGGCCCGCGTATCCGCGATTTCCTACCGAGCGTATCGCGTGATCGCCTGGACGGGCCTGTCGCATCCGCCAGAATCGGCTCATCACGACCAGAAGATTCTGCGATGGGAGTCCCGTATCCGGCTTATGGGGCATCCTTGGGCGGCTCATGGGACTGGAAGGAGACCCGGCCGTAGGACGCTCTCGCCACGATTGATCGGCATCTCTATGGCTCGTCTGGTCTTCCCGAGACAGGTCAGCGGCCGTGTAGGGGGATGTAGGGAGCGAGGCGGGCGATCAGCTTTTCGGGGGTTGTTCCCAGGGTTTCGGCGAGGGTGACGAGCAGCGCGGTGGCGATCGTGGTGAGGGTGCGTAGGGTGCGCTGCGGGTTGCCGTGCACAGCGTCGACGATCAGGTCCTGGTGTACCGCGTCCAACGGTGCCGTGGCCGGGGTCGGGGTGGCCATGTCGAGGCGGGCGGTCAGCAGAGCGACGGCCGGGTCGGCGTCGGTGCTGTGGGGGGCGTTGAGGACGGCGATGTCCTGGAGCATCTGGTGCGGGGGTGTGTGGGTGGTCTTGGCGAGTTGGAGGAGGAGGCCGACGGTCAGCCGTTCCACGCTGGTGATCGTCTCGATCGGGGCGTGGGTGCTGGCGTCGCGGAGGAGCGTGACGAGGTGGTGGCGTGCTGCTCGCAGCGTGGTGGTGTCCGGGCCGTCTTCGTGGCGTACGAGGTGGAGCTGGCCGGTGAGCAGGGCCAACGTGCGCCGCGCGGCCTTCGCGGGATCGGTCACGGAGTCCCATTCTCCGCCCGGTGTGGAGACTGGTCCACTCGCTGGGGGGTGTCCGGGAGGCCCGGTACCAGGGCTTGTGGCAGGCGGTGAGGAGACCGCGGTGTCTGTCCGTGGGCCGCCCGGCCAGGTGGGTCAGTGGCGGTGTGTGGACGTCTGGCGGTTCCCGGTGAGCCGCACGCTATCTGCCGTGATCTTGCGGGGATGGGGGCCGGTTGCCCGTTAGGGTGATTCCGGATGGTTGCGCCGGAATGTGAGGGATTGTGCACGGTGACCGACGCCGAGGCCGGAACGTCCGGCGCGAGGCTGTGGTTCACGCCTGTGACAGAACAGCTCATCCCGGACGATCTGAAGATCGATGTTCCGCACTCGGCTCGGGTGTACGGCTATTGGAAGATCCCCGCGCGTGCGGGGACGACAGTTCGGCCGTGAGCGCCGCCGACAGCTCGGCCGGAAGATCCCCGCGCGTGCGGGGACGACCGCGCAGGCCGAGGAGATCCCCGGTCAGCTCGAGGAAGGTCCCCGCGCGTGCGGGGACGACGGGCACAGTGCCGGGTCGGCCACCAGGTACCAGGGAAGATCCCCGCGCGTGCGGGGACGACCGCCGCGAACCGCGCGGGCTCCTCTCCGAGCAGGGAAGGTCCCCGCGGGTGCGGGGACGACGCCGCGATCGAGGGCCAGGACGACGGTGACCTGGGAAGATCCCCGCGCGTGCGAGGACGACGAGCTGATCCGGTACTCCACCACGGTGGTCCGGGGAAGATCCCCGCGCGTGCGGGGGACGACAGGGGGCTGCCGGCCCGCTGGCCTGGGGTTTTGGGAAGATCCCCGCGCGTGCGGGGACGACGGTCATTGGGCACTCGACCGGCGCTGGGCACGCGGAAGATCCCCGCGCGTGCGGGGACGACGACGGGGTGGCCGGCGTGGAAAGCGGGGTGCCGGGAAGATCCCCGCGCGTGCGGGGACGACTCGACAACGGGCGTCGGGTATTGGGATGCCGCGGGAAGATCCCCGCGCGTGCGGGGACGACGCCGAGCGAGGCGAGCCTCCCCGCCCAGCAGCGGGAAGATCCCCGCGCGTGCGGGGACGACTGCATCCGCTCGGCGGCGGTGCGGGGGCCCGGCGGAAGATCCCCGCGCGTGCGGGGACGACCTGGGCAGCCCGGAACACCGCGACCTGCGCCGGGGAAGATCCCCGCGCGTGCGGGGACGACGACGCCATCAACCAACAACATCGATCGTCCCTGGGAAGATCCCCGCGCGTGCGGGGACGACCGACGAAACATCATCGTCGGCCCCACGCTGACGGGAAGATCCCCGCACGTGCGGGGACGACCGGTCGGCCGCCGAGGCGGTGCTGGAGACGCTGGGAAGATCCCCGCGCGTGCGGGGACGACGCACATCCGCCACGATGGGACCGTGCGCCCGGGGGAAGATCCCCGCGCGTGCGGGGACGACTCCCGCTGGCAGGCCCTGCCCGGCTACGCCCGGGGAAGATCCCCGCGCGTGCAGGGACGACCATGACACTGATGTCCCTGCCTCGGCGCTGACGGGAAGATCCCCGCGCGTGCGGGGACGACGGGACAGAGCCGAGCAAGAGACCACCGAGTGGCGGAAGATCCCTGCGCGTGCGGGGACGACCCTCGCCCAGCCGCCCCGGCCGTGCGATCTCCGGGAAGATCCCCGCGCGTGCGGGGACGACCGGACGGGGCGCTGGGCGACGGCGCTGCGGTGGGGAAGATCCCCGCGCGTGCGGGGACGACCGACTCTCACCGGCGGCTCCCACAGCATCCTGAGGAAGATCCCCGCGCGTGCGGGGACGACTGGAACACCAGGGGGGACCGCAAGGACCCGACGGGAAGATCCCCGCGCGTGCGGGGACGACCCGAGCTTCTGGCGCCGGGTGCGCCTGCTGCCCGGAAGATCCCCGCGCGTGCGGGGACGACACTGCACCAGGGGGCGCAGTGTTTGACCACGTCGGAAGATCCCCGCGCGTGCGGGGACGACCGTCCGTTCGTTGTAAGGGGAGTCATGCTCGAAGGAAGATCCCCGCGCGTGCGGGGACGACGCGGTGAGGCCCGGGGCGTCGTGCGCGTCCTGGGGAAGATCCCCGCGCGTGCGGGGACGACTACCGGACGATGCTGATCGAGGCCCGCCAGCAGGGAAGATCCCCGCGCGTGCGGGGACGACGCCGCGCGCCACACGGTGACTCGCGCGTAACGGGGAAGATCCCCGCGCGTGCGGGGACGACGCGGGGCGGCGCGTCGGGCCGTAGACATGGGGGGGGAAGATCCCCGCGCGTGCGGGGACGACAGTCTGGAACTCACCCACGAGGGCCGGCGAGAGGGAAGATCCCCGCGCGTGCGGGGACGACGCGTGCGCGGAGTCCTCGCCGCAGAACAGGCCGGGAAGATCCCCGCGCGTGCGGGGACGACCCCGCGGCGAAAATCGCGCCCGTGATGTCTGCCGGAAGATCCCCGCGCGTGCGGGGACGACCGGTAGCTGCCCTGCTCGACCAGGGACCGCGCGGGAAGATCCCCGCGCGTGCGGGGACGACCCAGCAGGCTGCCGTTCCCGATCGACACGCAGGGGAAGATCCCCGCGCGTGCGGGGACGACACTTGCTGACCTGCGGTTTTACTGCTCGATGGGGCCCAAATTTATCAGTCCCGTCGGAGCGGGCGGGTGGTGTCTGGCCGGGCTGGTGTGGTGGTTGACGGTGTCGGGCGGGGCCTGCTGGTCTGGCCGCTGGATGCTGGTGGTTTGATGGCGTGCTCGTGTGCCGGGCTCGGGGGGTCTTATGCGCGATGTGGCGCTGGGTGTGGTGTGGGGGAAGTCGAAGCCGACGTCGGATTCGCAGGGTTCGATGCATCTGCTGCTGGGGCATTTGTTGGATACGGCGGCGGTGGGTGAGCTGGTCTGGGAGAGGTATCTGTCGGCGTCGTCGCGGCGGATCCTGGACGGGTGTAGCGATGGGCGTGGTCGTTCCTTGTTCGTCTTGCTGTGTGGTCTGCATGATGTGGGTAAGGCGACTCCGGCTTTTCAGATGAAGGATGATGGGCTGGCTGCCCGGGTGCGTGCGGCAGGCTTGGATTGGCGGAATCTGTCTCTTCGGCAGGGCCGTGGGTGGCATCATTCTGCGGCCGGTGCGTTCATTGTCCGTCGGTGTTTACAGGGTTCTGGGTGGAACGCGGAGGGGTGTGGGTGGGTGTGGCCGCTGATCGCCGGTCATCATGGGGTGATCCCTCCGATCGGCCGGACCGTGCCGAAGAGGAATGGTGAGGCGCAGGGCCGAAGCCAGGTGTGGGTCGACGCGCAGGACGCGTTCGTCTCCCAGATCGCCACCGACCTCGGTGTGGATCTCGCGTCGTTGGCGGATGTGCGGGTCCCGTCCCGGGCGGGACAGCTCGCGATCTCAGGGTTGATCATCATGGCGGACTGGGTCGCGAGTGATCAGACGAGGTTCGGTGGTCAGGCCGACCTGGCTGACGTCTCGCTGGCCCGGTCGCGGGAGCGGGCGGTGCGGGCGTGGGCGGACCTGGGACTGCGGGGCGGGTGGCGTGCCGGTCGGGCGGCTCCGGTGGGGGTGGCTGATCTGGTCCGGCATCGGTTCGGGAAGCCGGCCCGGGACGCGCAGGTGGGAGTGGTGCGGGCGGTGGAGGAGATGTCGGGGCCGGGCCTGCTGATCGTGGAGGCGCCGATGGGGGAGGGGAAGACGGAGGCGGCGCTGGTGGCGGCGGAGGTGCTGGCGCGCAGGTTCGGTGCGGATGGGGTGTTTGTGGGGATGCCGACGCAGGCGACCGCGGATCCGATGTTCACCCGGGTCGGGGCCTGGTCGGTGCAGGTTGATCCGGAGGCGCCGTTGGGGTTGTTGCATGGGCGGGCACGGTTCAACAAGGAATGGATGACGTTACGGCAGCAGACGGTCTTCGGGGGGATCTGCGACGGCGACGAGTTCGGCATGGAGGACGTGTACGGCGCTGTCGGGGGCGGGGGGGATGTGGATCGGCCGGCGGCGGGTGGGGTGGCGGCCGCGGAGTGGTTTTTCGGTCGGAAGCGGGGTCTTCTCGCGCCGGTCGCGGTCGGCACGATCGACCATGTGCTGCACGCGGCGACGCGGACGAAGCATGTGATGCTGCGGCAGGCGGGCCTGGTGGGCCGGGTTGTGGTGTTGGACGAGGTCCACGCCTATGACGTGTACATGGCGCAGTTCCTGTTCGAGGCGTTGCGCTGGTTGGCGGACGCCGGTGTTGCGGTGATCGTGCTGTCGGCGACGTTGCCGCCGCAGCTGCGCCGGAATCTGATCCGCGCCTACACGCAGGGAGCGTTGCAACGCCGGGACGTCGCCCCATTGCTTGAAGCAGGGGGAGAGCCGGCGGGTTATCCCAGCGTGACGTCGACCTGCGTCGTTGACGAACTCCCGGTCACCCGCGTGCGGTCCTATCCGTCCTGGCGGAAGCCGCTGCCGGTCGGGGTGGAGATCCTCGACGAGGACGAGGCCTTCACCCCCACGGCGGTCGCGGCCACGGTCACAGCAGAGATGATCGATGGCGGATGTGCGCTGGTGGTCTGTAACACCGTTGCTCGCGCTCAGGCCGTCTACGAGGCGCTCCGCCCGGCGTTCACTGACGATGTTGTGCTCCTGCACGCCCGGTTCACCGCGGCGACGCGCGCTGCCTGGACGGAGCGGGTGGTCGATCCCCTCGGTCCGCCCGGCCGTTCCGCGGCGGCACGGCGCCCGGAGCGCCTGGTGGTGGTGGCCACGCAGGTGGCCGAGCAGTCGTTCGACGTCGACGTGGACCTCCTCGTCACCGATCTCGCGCCCATCGACCTCCTCCTGCAGCGCATCGGCCGGCTCCACCGCCACCACCGACCCGCCCGGGATCGCCCGCCCCGGTTCCAACAACCTCGGGTGATTGTTGCCGGGGTGCGGTTTGACCCTGACCGGCCACCGACCTGGCCGCCGGGAAGCCGCGCCGTCTACGGGGACCATCTACTGCTGCGGTCCGCCGCACTGGTCGCCGACGCGGCAGCGGGCACCGGCTGGTCGGTGCCCGAGCAGGTTCCAGCCCTGGTCGCGGCGGGCTACAGCGCCGAGCCCCTCGGCCCGGACAGGTGGGCGCCGACCGCGGCCCGTTATCAGCAGGAAGCCGACGAGGCCGAGAAGCGCCGTGAGACGAACGCGAAGGCGTTCCTGCTCTCCGGTGAGGACGAGCTGGGAAAGCCCACGTTGGACGGGCTGCATGACCGGTCGACCGCCGCGTTGGAATCGGAGGAGCGGGTCGCTGCGGTCGTCCGTGACGGCGAGGAGTCGGTGGAGGTCATCCTCGTGCGACGCAGCCCGTCGGGTGGCTACCTGACGTTGACCGGCCGGCACCTTGGGCAGACTGGCGAGGCCGCGGTCAGCGACGAGCAGCTCCTCGAGGACGTCGCCGGCGCGACCATTCGCCTCCCGGCCAGCAAGGACATCACGATCGCCGCCCGGCAGGACCTCGCGCCCCTCCCCGGCTGGGACGGCGACCCTTGGCTGAAACGCACCCGCGCCCTCGTCCTCGACACCGCCCTGTCCGCCCAGCTCGGCGGGTACCGGCTGGTCTATGACCATCAGGTCGGCCTGAAACATGAACGCACCGCGGCGCGGTGATGCCCACCGGGCTCCATCGGTCGCGGGGTGAGAACTGTCGGAGGGGTCTGGTAGACCTCGCATGCCCCTTCTAGGGCAAAGACACACGCGCGTCGGTAGGTGATATGGGGGAGATTGGTGAGCGGATTCGACCTGAGGTCTGACCCGTGGATCGAGGTGGCAGAGAAAGGCCACCCGCGTGAGGTGGGCGTACGTGACGCGCTGGTGCATGCCGACCTGTTCGAGGGCTTGACGGTCACCGATCCACTCGAAGGCGTCGCGGTACTGCGCCAGGTACTCCTGCCTGTGGTGATAGACGCCGTGGGTGCTCCGAAGGATCGGGCTGAGTGGGCGCGAAGGTTCGAGCGGGGCAGGTTCGACGGCGAGGACGTCCAGCGGATCGTCGACTATCTGGACACGCAGGCCGCAGCGTTCGATCTGTTCGATCCGGTGCGGCCGTTTGCGCAGGTCGCAGGCTTGCGAACGGCGAAAGGGGAGACGAAGCCGGTCTCGTTGCTGATTCCTCGGCTGGCGTCGGGTAACAATGTGCCGCTGTTCAGCGCCCGGACGGAGAGTGACCCGCCGGCGTTGACGCCGGGGGCGGCGGCGCGGGCGTTGCTCGCGGCGCACTGCTGGGACACGGCGGCGATTAAGTCGGGTGCGGTGGACGATCCGCGGGTCAAGGCGGGGAAGACGACCGGGAATCCAACCGGTCCGCTCGGGCAGCTCGGCGTCGTGGTGCCGATGGGCGAGACGCTGTTCCAGACCCTGATGCTGAACATGATGATCATGTCGCAGGGTGTTCATCCGGTGGACCGTCCCCAGTGGCGGGCGGAGCAGGTGGCAGGTCCTCTGTGGCGGGAACGCGGCCCGCTGGGCCGTCTTGACTTGTTGACCTGGCAGTCCCGCCGGCTCCGTCTGATCCCCGAGGCCGATGCCAGCGCGCCGGGGGGTGTGGTGGTGCGGCGGGTGGTGCTCTGCGCGGGGGACCGGCTGCGCGGATCGGTGCAGGACCTGGAACCGCACACGGCGTGGCGGCAGGTCGAACGACCCAAGGCCGACGATCCGCCGGCCCGCCCGGTGCGCCATCAGCCAGGTCGTGCGGCGTGGCGAGGACTGGCCGGGCTGCTCGCCACTGCCGGTCCCACGGGCGATCGGGTGTCGGCACCGGCGGTGGTGGAGCAGCTCGCCGGGCTACAGGCCGAGGGCTGGGTGCCGGAGGATCTTCCGTTGCGGGTGCTGACGGTCGGGGTCCGTTACGGCACCCAGTCCGCGGTGGTCGAGGACGTGATGGTGGACGAGATTCCGCTGCCGGTGGTCGCGCTTGCGGCGGATTCGCGGGTGCGGGAGGTGGTGCTGGCGGTGGCCGAGGGCGCGGAGGCGCTGCGGATCGCCGCGAACCGCCTCGGTGACGACCTTCGCGCTGCGTGCGGTGCGGAGAAGGTGCCGTGGGATCGAGGGCAGCGACTCGGGGATCTCCTGATCCACCGGTTCACCCCGGTGGTGCGCCGGCTGCTGGCCGGCCTGCAGCGCCAACCAGACGCGGTCGAGCAGGCGGAGGACGCCTGGCTGCTTGTTGCCCGACGCCTGGCGTGGGAGGTGGCGGATCCGGTGCTGTCCGCCGCGGGTCCCGCAACGTTCCTGGGCCGGGCGCCGGATCAACGGTTCGGCCCGCGGCTCTCGGTCGCGGAGGCGTCGTTCCGCCGCGCCCTCAACGACATCCTCGGCCCCGCCAGCCCTACTACTGCGCCGGCGACCGGTTCGACCGCAGCGTGACCGTCATCGAGTCGAGGGAGGCCCCATGACCGTCGAAGCCTCAACACCAGCCCCCAGCACCGGGGCGACACCGCCGCCGCGGTTCTTCTGGGAGCGGCCGCATGCCGGTGGTCGTCCAGACGGCGCGGACCTGGCCGCGTTGCGGCGCGGTGCCGGCCGTGACCCGGGCACGGTCCCGCAGATGTGGCGGTACTACACGACCCTGAACCAGGAAGGGTGGGGGACCCCCGGATTGCGGGCGGAGCACGCGGCACTGGTTCTCTTCGCGATGCATCAGCAGTCCCAGACCCGTCTGATGCACGCGGCCGGGGTCGGTCTCGGTGCGGCGGTCCGCTGCCTGCGGGAGAGCGACAAGTTCAGCTCGGACGCGGTGGATCGCCGCTTCGAAGCTGCCGCGACGGCAACGTCGCTGAGCGAGGCGTCCTACCATCTGCGGGGTCTGGTACGCCAACTGCGTGGCCTTCCGCAGCCGCTGGACTACACCCGCCTGTACTGGGATCTCCTGTCCTGGCAGAACCCGGACCGGATCGGGCAGGTGCGACGCCGGTGGGGATCCCAGTACTTCCCCGGCCGGGACCGGAAGACCGAGACCGCAGTATCGACTACCAGCTGATCCTGCCCGCCGTTTGAGATTTCTTTCCCATTCTCCTGACCCGATGACATGGAAGAGCATGCGCATGCGCACCTATGTTGATGTTCATATTCTGCAGACGGTTCCGCCGTCGAACCTGAACCGTGACGACGCGGGGACACCGAAGCAGGCCACCTACGGCGGGGTGAAGCGGGCCCGGGTGTCGTCGCAGGCGTGGAAGCGGGCCACCCGGACCGCGTTCGCCAGCCTCGTTGACCCCGCGACGTTGGGGACCCGCACCAAGAAGATCTCCGCGTTGCTCGCCGAGCGGATCGCGGCCCGCGGTGGGCTCGCTCCCGACGCCGCCGTTCGGATCGCGACGAGTGTGCTGGCCGAGCTGGACATCAAGCCGGGAAAGAAGGCGGCGGAGACGGCCTACCTGCTGTTCTTCGGCCGGCCGCAGCTCGAGCGCCTCATCGATCTGATCGAGGCCGATCTGTCTCGTCTCGCGGGTCTCGACGACAAGGCGTTGACCGAGGCGGTGAAGGGTGTTTCGGTGCGGGAGACCCTCGGTGCGGGGCATCCGATCGATGTGGCGTTGTTCGGCCGGATGGTCGCCGACCTGCCCGGGTTGAACGTGGACGCGGCGACCCAGGTCGCCCACGCCCTGTCGACGCACGCCACCGAGGTCGAGTTCGACTACTACACCGCCGTCGACGACGAGAACCTGAAAGGCGACACCGGCGCCGGGATGATCGGCACGGTCGAGTTCCAGTCCGCGACCCTCTACCGGTTCGCCACCGTCGGCCTGCACCAGCTCGTCGACAACCTCGGCGGGGACGTCGAGGCGGCGGTGGACGCGCTGCGGGTGTTCCTGACCGCGTTCACCACCTCGATGCCGACCGGGCACGAGAACTCGTTCGCGCATCGCACCACCCCCAGCCTGCTCACCGTGACCCTGCGCGGCGACCAGCCGGTCAACCTCGTCTCCGCGTTCGAGCAGCCCATCAGGGCGAACGGCCACGGGGTGCTCGCCGAGTCCATCGACCAGCTCGCCACGGAGCTGGCAGCGACCACCGAGCTGTGGGGCCTGTGCCCTGAGCTGGTCGTCTCCACCTACCGCACCCCCGACACCGCCGACCGCACGGCGACCCTCGCCGCCGCGCTCGGCGCACCGGTGCCGTTCGGCCAGGTCGTCGACACCGTCACGGCCGCGGCCCGGGACCGGCTGACCACCACCGCCCGATGACCACCACCGCATCGTCGGCGGGGCATTGCCTGGTACTGCGCCTGGCCGGCCCGCTGCAGTCCTGGGGCGGGGCCAGCATGTTCAACCGACGTGACACCCAGCCCGAACCCACCAAGAGCGGCCTGATCGGCCTGCTCGCGGCCGCGCAGGGCCGCCGGCGCACCGACCCGATCGAGGACCTCCTCGAGCTGACGTTCGGCGTGCGCACCGACCAGCCCGGCACCCTGCTCCGTGACTACCACACCGTCAGTGACTACCGTGGCCGGCCGCTGCCCTCCGCGGCGGTCTCCGCGAAAGGCATGCAGAAACCGACCTCGCCGGCGAAACACACCCACATCACCGAGCGGTACTACCTGCAGGACGCCGTGTTCGTCGTCGCGGTCCACGCCCCCGACCCGCTCCTCGCGGCGCTCGCCGACGCGGTGAGCGTCCCCGCGTTTCCGCTCGCGCTCGGCCGCCGATCCTGCCCACCGACCCACCCCCTCCTCCTGCCACCTCCGGGCGGGGGGAGCGGCCCGGGGTGGGCGGGGTCACCGCTGGAGGTCCTGGCCGCGGTGCCGTGGCAGGCCAGCCGGGCACACCGTGACCGCCTGGCGAACCTGAAACCGCAGCCACGCACCATCGATCTCCCCGTCAGCGTCGACGACCCGCAGGGTGAGGACGTCCGCCGCGACCTGCCCGCCAGTTCCCTGCCCGGCGCGCCGGCGAGTTTCGATCCGCGGCATCGGGCGTTCACCAGCCGACGGGTCCGCCAGGGCTGGGTGCAGCTACCGGCCCCCTGGCCCGTCGACCCCGCCACCGCGGATGCGCCGGCTGCTCATGACCCGTTCGCGCTGCTGGGATGGTGACCGGCCGATGACCTACCTGTCTCGGATCTGGCTCAACCCGCTGCGCACCGGCGCACAGGGGCTGATCCGTAGCCCGCAGAAAACCCACGCCGCGGTCCTCGGTGGACTCGCCGCCCAGCCTGTGGCCGAACGGGTCCTGTGGCGGCTGGAAACCAGCCAGCCCCACCGGGCCGAGCTCCTCGTCCTCACCGAAACCCGACCCTCCTGGGAACACATCGTCGAACAGGCCGGCTGGCCCGGCTCCGACCAGCCCCAGGCCATGGTCCGCGACTACCAGCCGCTCCTCGACCGTCTCCAGCACGGCCGCGAGTTCGCGTTCCGGCTGCGCGCCAACCCCGTCACCGCCACCCGCACCCCCACCAAACCCTCCGCCCGCCAGAAGGAACACCTCGCCCAGGAACGGCCCCGCGGCGTACGAGTCCCGCACCGCACCGCCGCCCACCAGCTGACCTGGCTCCTCGACCGGGTCGAACGATGGGGATTCACCCTCCCGACCAGCGACGACACCGGCCCCGCCGCACGGCTGACCGCCCGCGAACGCGTCACCTTCACCAAGAACACCGCCAGCGCTGACACCAGCGGCCGGCGGGTCACCTTGTCCACCGCCACGTTCGACGGAGCGTTGCGCGTCACCGACCCCGACCAGGCCCGCCACACCCTCCTGCACGGTGTCGGACCGGCCAAGGCCTACGGCTGCGGCCTGCTCACCCTCGCCCCCCTCACCGCACCAGCCCCCCTCACCACGGCAGGGGACTGACCGGTGTGGTGGCTGTCCGACCCCCTCGACCTGCACCGCATCGAGGACCGGGTCTCCTCCCTCTACGTCGAGAAGAGCCATGTCGACCGGGCCGACAACGCCATCGTCCTGGTCAACAAGCACCGCACCGTCCGCGTCCCGGCCGCGTTCGTCGCCACCCTGCTCCTCGGCCCCGGCACCCGCATCACCAGCGCAGCCGTCCGCCTCCTCGCCGACTCCGGCACCGCCGTGTGCTGGGTCGGTGACCGCGGTGTACGCATGTACGCCGCCGGGCTCGGACCCAGCCGGGGCTCCGGCCTGCTGCTCCGTCAGGCCTACCTTGTGACCCGCACCCGGGAACGCCTCGACGTCGCCCGGCGCATGTACGCCAAACGCTTCCCCGACGACGACGTCACCACCGCCACCATGCAACAACTCCGCGGCCGGGAAGGCGCCCGCGTCAAAAAGATCTACCGGACGCACTCCGACCGCACCGGCGTCACCTGGACCCGCCGCGTCTACACCCCCGGCGACCCGTTCGCCGCCGGCGACGACATCAACCGGCTCCTGTCCGCCGGCCACAGCTGCCTCTACGGCATCTGCCACGCCGCCATCGTCGGCATCGGCGCCAGCCGCCCTCGGCTTCGTCCACACCGGCACCGCCACCTCCTTCGTCCTTGACATCGCCGACCTCTACAAAGCCGACTACACCATCCCGCTCGCCTTCGACCTCGCCGCCGCCGGCCACGTCGACGAACGCGACATCCGCACCGCCTTCCGCGACAAGGTCGCCGACGGCCGCCTCATGGCCCGCATCGTCCACGACATCAAAGACCTCCTCCTCGACAAAGACACCCCCCACCCTGACGACGACGCCCTGCACCTGTGGGACGAGATCGACGGCCACGTACCCGGCGGCGTCAACTGGGCCGCCGACCTTTCAGACCAGTGGGACGAGACGACCATCGTCGGCGTCACCGGACCGGACACCGACACCGCAATACCGCCCTGGTGACCGTCGTCGTTCTCATCGCCGTCGCCGAAGGCCTCCGTGGCCACCTCACCCGGTGGATGATCGAGATCGCGGCCGGGGTCTTTGTCGGGAATCCCAGCGCCCGGGTCCGTGACCGTGTCTGGACCGTGCTCGCCCAGCGTGTCGGAGACGGCCAAGCCGTCATGATCGAACCCGCGGACAACGAGCAGGGCTGGGCCGTACGCACCGCTGGCCGTGATCGCGGCTACCCGATCGACTACGACGGACTGATACTGTTCGCCCGCCCCCGCCGGTAAAACCCCAGCTCAGCAAGTGTCGTCCCCGCACGCGCGGGGATCTTCCCGCGATGGTCCGGGCGCCCGCCGGAGTCTTGGAGTCGTCCCCGTACGCGCGGGGATCTTCCTGCCGATCCGCGTTCGCGTTGTCGACCGGCCGGGTCGTCCCCGCACGCGCGGGGATCTTCCGCACCAGGTGATAGGCGATCACGTGACGCGCGAGGTCGTCCCCGCACGCGCGGGGATCTTCCGCCGGAGGTCACCGCACATGGGTAGCCGCTTTTGTCGTCCCCGCACGCGCGGGGATCTTCCGGTGTAGTCGTACTAGTCGTCTACGCCCTGCAGGTCGTCCCCGCACGCGCGGGGATCTTCCCGAGCCGAACAACATCACCGACGCGGCGTGGGAGTCGTCCCCGCACGCGCGGGGATCTTCCCGTGACGGCGCGGGGAGGGTCGCTGGGCAGGTAGTCGTCCCCGCCGCGCGGGGATCTTCCGGTGCTCTCCTGCCCGAGCTGAGCGGCGATCAGGCCGTCCCCGCACGTGCGGGGATCTTCCGTAGACGGGCGGCACTGTGATCGCAGCGGCGCAGTCGTCCCCGCACGCGCGGGGATCTTCCCGCGGTCAGCTACGGGGTGTACGGGCGGACGTCGTCGTCCCCGCACGCGCGGGGATCTTCCCGACGAGTGGGGCCGGGGCGGCGTCGGGTCGGCGTCGTCCCCGCACGCGCGGGGATCTTCCCGACCTTGTGTGTGACTGCGGAGCTTGCGTCAGGTCGTCCCCGCACGCGCGGGGATCTTCCGCGCGGCCGCGTCGTGCATGTCCGGCGGTTCGAGTCGTCCCCGCACGCGCGGGGATCTTCCGCAACGGGAAGAGCGGCGTTGCGATCGTGACGCGTCGTCCCCGCACGTGCGGGGATCTTCCGGAGAAGGCCAACCGGGCTGTCGAGCCTGAGCGGTCGTTCCCGCACGCGCGGGGATCTTCCGAGGCGGCCTGCGAGGCGTGTACCAGACCTGCCGTCGTCCCCGCGCCCGCAGGCATCATCCCGACGCGCCGGTGGGGGTGATCCGGGCCCGCGACGGCAATCGGTACCGGGTACCAGGGGTTCTCTCCATGCCTGTGGGGATGGTGAATCTTGGTGTGGGGCTTGCTTGTGGCCCTGGCCCGGTTCAGCTGGGTGGTCTGCCGAGTGGACGGGCTGGACAGTCGTCCGGGCGGCTAGTGGAGTCCACGCACGTGGTGTACGGATCGTGATCGTCTAGCGACTCGCCGGAGTGGCGGTCCGTGACGTAGAGCG